>NZ_JBFULT010000297.1:0-9276 GCF_054049755.1 Bradyrhizobium sp. P5_C11_2 | reverse complement strand
AACCGACATTGACTTCCGCGACCCGGCCAGAGCCCTCGGGCAGGATGGGCACCGTACGGTAATAGAGCGTCGCCGAGGTTGTTGACGGGTGAAAGTAGAAGATCATGGTGATGAGCGATACCGTGAGCATCAAGCAGCCGGTGATGCCCCATCGCAACTCGTACCAGATCGAAAAGAAGGTGATCTCCTTACCGAAGCGCTTGCCCTGGGCATAGCGGCGGTAGAGGTAGTCCGGTAGGATGGTTAGAAGGGAGCAGAACATCAGCTCAAACATGGCTGGGCTCCTTCTCCTTGGTGATCGACTTATCTGCCGGCGGCGGGCTCGGTTGCTCGGATTCACGCCCCTCGCTCGGCGCGGCGTCAGCGATCCTCTCGACGGAGCCCGCAATGCTGCGCAGCGGCGTACCGAAATCGGGCAGGTCGATCATCGCGAGCAGGAGGCCCGCCACCCAGAAAATGTGCATGTGCGTGAAGAGCGAGATGATGCCCAGCACAGCCACGATCTCGAATTGCAGCTTCTGCGACTTGTGAGCCATCCGCTCAGGCAGGCTGTGCAGCTTCCAATAGAGCGTACCCACCCACAGCACGGTGCCGACMAGGAAAATGCCCATCACGACCATCAGCGGATCCACCCCGCTTCCGGGCGCGAGATAGAACGGCAGATGATGAGGGGCCATCGGATGAAGCTGTTCGCTCAACGTTGTCTCCTCAGGGGTGCGTCCGCTTGGATAACTCGGACCCAGTGTCGGTATCGGGTCGCGCAATTTCTTGATCTGGATCAACGGGCCTGAAACGGCCCTGCCTAGCGTCGCCTGCAAGCTGAAGTCGAAAAGCCAAACAGGAGCGGCCTGTCATGCCCGGCATCGATGATCTCATCCCCAGTGCAACGCAGATCCGCAAGGAAGCAGCCCTCAAGGAGGCCGAGAAGGCAGACGAATATGCCCGCCTTGCCGCCGCAGCTGAAGCCGAGAAGCGCGCCCTGATTGAACGCCTCAGCAAGCCCTCTGGCAAGACCGAGGACGAGAAGGTCAAACTCGCTTCGACCATCATCCAGCGTGCAGTGCGAAACGGCTTGACCGAGGTTCTGGTCTATCGCTTCCCGAACACGCTGTGCAGCGACAAGGGCCGCGCCATCAACCAGCAGGAAAAGGGCTGGGAGAACACCCTGACGGGGATTCCGAAGGAAATCTTCCAGCTCTGGACCGATTATCTGAAACCGCGCGGTTATCGCATCGCCTATCAGATCATCGATTTTCCGGGCGGCGTGCCGGGCGACATCGGCATTACGATTTCGTGGGGTGATTAAGCACCGCTCTGCCCCATGGGACCTGACACGGCGAAAGGGTGAGCATGGCCAAGGACAAGCCTGCCGAGCGAATGAAGCGCAAGGATTACGAGAAGGAACTGGAAAAACTCCAGGTCGAGCTTTGCCACCTCCAGGACTACGTCAAGGAAAACAAGGTTCGGGTCATCGTTCTGTTCGAGGGCCGGGACGCCGCCGGCAAGGGCGGCACGATCAAGGCGATCACCGAGAAGGTCAGCCCGCGCGTGTTCCGCGTCGTCGCGCTGCCGGCGCCGTCGGACCGCGAGAAGTCGCAGCTCTTTTTTCAGCGCTACATGCAGCAGTTTCCGGCCGGCGGCGAGATCGTGATCTTCGACCGCAGCTGGTACAACCGCGCCGGCGTCGAATACGTCATGGGCTTCTGCACACCCGCCGAGCACGATCGCTTCCTTGCGCTCTGTCCGCAGATGGAAAAATACGTCATCGACGGCGGCATCATCCTGATCAAGATCTGGCTCGAGGTCGGGATGGACGAGCAGGAGCGCCGATTCAAGGCCAGGATCGACGACCCCGTCCGGCAATGGAAGCTCAGCCCGATGGACCTGGAATCCTTCCGGCGCTGGTACGATTATTCGCGGGCGCGCRACCTGATGCTCAGGAAGACCAGCACGAAGCATGCGCCCTGGTACATCATCCGCTCCGACGACAAGCGCCGGGCGCGGCTGAACTGCATCGCGCATCTGCTGAAGGCGATTCGCTACAAGCGCGTCAAGAAGGACAAGGTCAGGCTGCCGCCGCGCTCCGACAAGGGACGCTACAACGACCAGGCCGGCCTGCGAGGAATGAAGTTCGTCGCCGAACGATATTGACGAGGATCGGGCCGCGTGACGACGCGGACCGATCACTCAAGGCGAGACTTCCGTTGCTCAAGATCCTCTGTCCGGACCGGCAGCCGCGCATTTTCAGTATCGATACTGGTTAGGATACTGCGGACAGACCCAATTGCCGTAGGTGTCCTGATAACAGCCATTGTTGGAGTTGTTGTTGTTGTAGTACCCATAGGCGCCGATTGCGGCCGCACCGACGGCGGCGCCGTAGGCCGCGCCACGGTAGCCATATCGCGGATAGCCGCCGGGATAACCAGCGACCGGACGGCCGRGACGACCGGCAACGGGGTAACCTGGACGGCCCGGACGGCCCGCGATCGGATGGCTCGGGCGCGGACCTCCTACGCGATAGCCGCGCTCTGCCCCGCCATGGATCCGCCCGGCATGAACCGCGCCGCCACGATAGCCGCCACCGTGAAAGCCTCCGGCGCGCATGCCCCCTCCGCCCCCGCGAAAGCCGCCACCACCACCGCCGCGACGGGCGTAGGCATCATCGGGGATGAGCGTGGCAGTGAGAAGAACGAAGGCCGCGACAGCTGCAAGAAGATAACGAAGCATGGCTAGTCCTCCCTCGATATTGGGGTGCCGTGATCCGCCCTTCGACGATGCCTCGCAAATCGCGGACGGCACCTTATGGCATTCCGGGCGACGATCTCCTCCGCTTGACCTGGATGAGAGGAGCCGCCGCGCACCGGGCCGCGCTGCGGCGGCCCGGTCACTCCGCGTCTATTTCAAACGTATCGTCACACCGCCCACGGCGGCAGACACTTCCGCACCAACCTTCGGACCGCTGAGCTGCAGGATCACCCCATTTGCGTTTTGCAGTTGAACGGCTCCTGCGCCCGCCGCAATGGCGCCGCCTGCTCCACCCACCGCGTAGGAGCCTTCGATCGATGCCGGGCCCCTCAGGTTGAGGGCGCGGCCGACCAGCTTGGTGGTCGAGGCACCGATCGTGAAGCCGACGCTCATGCCGGACACGGTGAAGGGATATTGCTTGCCCCGCAACTGCAGAACACCTTCACCGCCGCCGACGCCGACGATGAAGCCGCCCTTGGTGAAGACGACGGCCACCTGTCCGGTCTCAGCACGTGACGGCGTACTGAGACCGACGGCACCGGCAAGGAGAGTCGCGAGAGCGGCGCAAGCAGCAAGTTTGTTCATGTCTCTTGTCCTTTGAATGAAGGTGCCGCGCTATTGCGCCAGGATCATCGCGAAGTAACCGAACACGGTGAGCAGGATACCCGACACGGCATAGGCGACCGGGAATCCGATCCAGGGCACGGAGCTCTGGATTTCCACCGCGGCCTCGCGGCAGGGACCCGAGTGCGAGCGCGCGCCGGCAACGCCGCCCATCAGCACGGCCGGGTTGATCTTGAAGACGTGATAGCCGATCGCCCAGACGATGAACGGCGGGATCGTGCAGGCGATGAAGCCGGCAACGAAGATCTTCAGGGCCACGGCTCCGGTCAGTTGCGCCAGCAATCCGGCGCCGGCATTGACACCGACGATGGCGACGAAGACCACCAGACCGAGGTCCTCCAGCACGTTGCGCGCAGCGTTTGGCGTGTTGCCGAAGAAGCGCAGCCGCGAGACCAGCGACGAGACGATCACGCCCGACAGCAACAGACCGCCGGCGTTGCCGAGGCCGACCTTGGCGCCGAAGGCCGGAAATTCGATCATGCCGATCAGGAAGCCGATGATCATGCCGGCGGCGAGCGTCAGGAGATCGGTCGAGGTGTTGGTCCGCGCGATGCGGCCCCACATCTCGCCGAGCTCGTTGACGGCCGACTTGAGGCCGACCACCGACACGATGTCCATCCGCTGCAACTCGGTCTTGAGACCGGCCGGGATCTGCACGCCGCCGCGCTCGACCTTGGTAACCTGCAACTGGCCGGCGATCGCCGTGTCGCGGAAGGATTCGAAGGTGCGTCCGACCATCTCCTTGTTGGTGACGAGGATGTCCGCCTGGTCCATGGGAATGCCGAGCGCCTTGGCGTCGGCAACTTCGGGACCGATCAGGCCCATCTTGTCGGTCAGATGTTCGGTCGAGCCGCCGAGCGCGACGACGTCGCCCTTTTGCAGGACGAAGTCGGGATCGGCTCCTTGCGGCTCACCGCCGCGGGCGACGTTGACGATCCGGTATTCCGGGTGAACCGCACGGAACTTGGCGATACTCATGCCGAACTGCGCCGGATTTTCCAATCGGTAGGCGCGCAATCCGAACTGCCGGTAGCCGGTCAGGCCGCCGCCCTCGAGATCCTTGACGCCGAACTCCTGCTCGTACTGCCTGGCTGCCGCCCTCGCATCGACGCCCCACCAGCGCGGGAGGTACTTGCAGATCAGGATGATGCCGACGGTACCCCAGATATAGGTGATGCCGTAGGACAGTGCGATCATGCCCGACGCGTCCTCGGGCTTCATGCCTTCGGGAAGCTTCACGACACCCGAGGTCACGGCCTGCTCGGCCGAACCAATCGCGGCCGACATGGTCTGCGATCCAGCCAGCATGCCGCCGGCTGCACCAATCGGGAGCGCGAAGAGCTTGGTGCAGATCACGACCAGCGCCAAGCCGAGCACGCTCGACACCACCGCCAGGATGCAGAATTTGAGGCCATCACCCCTCAGGCTGTTGATGAAGGATGGGCCTACGCGGAGGCCGACGCCATACATGAACAGATAATAGAAGAGGCTCTTGGCAAAGGCGTTGAGCTCGAGCTTGACGCCGTAGGTTGAGGCCCAGACCGAAAGGGCTGCGCCGACCACGATGGCGCCGGCGACCATGCCGAGGCCGTAACCCTTGATGCTGGCCCGGCCGATCCAGACGGCAAGACCGACGACGAAGAACAGCAACAGAAACGGATTCTGCTGCAAGAACGTGAAAAACGCCTGCATGTTCGTGCCCTCTTATGACGCGGCCTTGAGCTTCGGCGCTGCGGCCGGCTTTGGCCTGCCGATCTTGGCCAAGGCTTCAGCGCGCACGAGCTTCAACCCCTCCTTGGCGTCGTAGCCGTGGATCTCCTTCACATCGAGCTTGCGCATGAAGTCGATGGTTTCCTGGGTGATGACCTGACCCGGCACCATGATCGGGAAGCCCGGCGGATACGGGATCACGAAACTGGCCGAGACGAGGTCGGGACCGGCCTTCAGGCGACGGTCGATCTCGGGGTCGGCGAGGCGAATGAATTCGCAACCTGCCGCGTCATACGCTGCGTAGAAGCCGCTGCGGATATCGCCTTCGTTGGTCTTGGCGCCGGCATCGCCACGGAAGCTCTGGTGGAAATGCGAGAAGTTCGGCAAGTCCGGCACGTCGGTCATCAGGCTCTTGACCCGCGCCTCGAATGTCTTCTTCGCATTGACGCCGCCCTGAGCAAGCCCGCGATCGACCTCGCCCGCGATCTCGGCCAGCACCCTCACCAGATGCGCAACGTCGCTGCGGGTGTTGTTGATATTGGACTGGAACAACACCGAGTTGCGCGAGGTCTTGTTGATCTGGATATTGTACTCGTTGGCCAGGATTCCCTTGAACTGCGTGCCGTCGTAGCCGGCGGTGCCGCACACCAGGGTCATGCGGGTCGGATCGAGGCAGAATTCGTCGTCGTCCAGGCTCTTCAGAATGCTCGCCCAGTTCGTACCGGCTGCCAGATAGTCGGTGAAGCCGCTCTGGCGGTATTGCGCCGGCACCATGGCGTCCGCGCCGAGAATCCGGAAGTATTTCGAGATCAGCGGATTGTTGTTGACCGCATGGCGGATGGCAAACGCAATTTCCATCGCATTGGCCACGAGACCATAGCCCTCGAGCTCCATCTGGCGCCGCGAGACGTCGAGGCTGGCGATGAGCTGCTGGTTCGGGCTGGTCGATGCGTGCGTGAACACGGCCTCCTTGAACTGCTGCTCGACCGTGTGGAACTCCACGTCCTTGACGGACAGCATCGAGCCCTGCCGGATCGCCGACATCGACTTGTGGGTCGAATTGGTCTGGTAGACGCGCAAGCGGATCTGACGCGGATCGGGGATTAGCCGTGTCTTGAGCAGCATCTCGTCGGAGGGGTTCTTGCCGAGCACAGCCTGTTGGGCTTCGTAAGCCTTGACCGATCTCGGATCGCGCATCCAGGCCTCGATCTCGTTGGCGGCGCCCATGGCGGTGCGCCGCCGCAGGAACGGCGAGAAGCGTGCAAAGCCGAACCAGGCTTCGTCCCAGAGGAAGATCAGGTCCGGTTTGATCGCGAGACATTCCTCCATCACCCGGCGGGTGTTGTAGATGTGGCCGTCGAAGGTACAGTTGGTCAGGTCAAGCATCTTGACGCGGTTCAGCCGGCCATCGGCCTTCGCATTCAGCAGGGCCTGCTTGACCGTCTTCAGCGGCACCGCGCCATACATCGAATATGCCGTCATCGGGAACGCTTCGACATAGATCGGCTGGGCGCCGGCCAGCACCATGCCGTAGTGGTGCGACTTGTGGCAGTTGCGATCGACGATCGCGATGTCGCCCGGCCCGAGCAGAGCCTGCACCGCCATCTTGTTCGAGGTCGAGGTACCGTTGGTCACGAAGAACACACGATCCGCGCCGAGCGCGCGCGCCGCCTTGTCCTGCGCTTTCTTGATGTTGCCGGTCGGCTCCAGCAGGCTGTCGAGCCCGCCGGTGGTCGCGCTGCTCTCGGCCAGGAACAGGTTGAGGCCGTAGAATTCGCCCATGTCGCGGATCCAGTCCGACTTGAAGACAGACTTGCCGCGCGCGATCGGCAGCGCATGGAACGTCCCGATCGGGCGTTGCGCGTATTTCTTGAGATTGTCGAAGAACGGTGTGTCGAAGCGATCCTGGATACCTTCGAGGATGGAGAGATGGAGCTCGAGGAGCTCTTCGACGGAGTAGAATATCCGCCGAACCACATCGGCCTCGGGGTTTCCCGCCATTTCCTCGACGTCGCGATTTGACATCAGATAGAGGTCAAGTTCGGGACGCACCCGCTTGATGATGTGCGCGAGCCGAAGTGCGGACGCGTCCGCCTCGTCATTGATGCCCGCGGCGGCGGTCATGGTGCGCAGTACCGGCGCGTCGTGACGCGAGCGCAGGCCGAACCCTTCGTTGATGACGACGGCCGCGATGTTGGGGTTGAGCATCGTCGCGCAGAAGGCGTCTTCGAGGCTGCCGACGATCACCGGCTCATAGACGAAGGAATCGACCGGACGTCGCAGCTTGCGCCATTCGGCGGCGAGCACCGGCCAATTGTGGGAGGAGACGCCGGTGACGATCAGCGTTTCGAAATAGGGCCGATGGCCCTCATGYGATCCGAAAGTCGAGGGCACGAGCTCGGGCGCATCGCTATTGCCGTCGTCCTTGGGATTCCAGTCGCCGGCATGCTGGCGGAAGGATCTCGTCATCAGGGCCTGCGTGATGCGCGTCGCAAGGCCAAGCGAACCCGCCGCATCGCCGGCCGAGGCCGCTTCCCGCAACACCGCCATCAATTGCGGCCCGGGATAGCCGTGAAACTCCTCTATCACGGAGAGATTGACCAGCGCCGCGTCATACTTCGCTCGGTCGCCGCCGCGCGCCCATGTCTTGGCTGCCTCGACCAGATCGCGCCAGTCGTCCGCCCGTCCACCGGGCCCGGAAATGAACTGATCGATGCGCTTTTCTGCAGGCTTGGCATCCTTGGACATGTCTCTCTCCGGATCTTTGCGAGGTCGCGGCCGGATCGTGATGCCCGCCGACCTCGATCCATTGATCCAAGTCAACGGTCGCGCATCTTGCAGACGCCCGACGCTTCGCGATGCAATATCGTCCGAGACGGCTGTCGCGCGATCGTTTGCGGGCGATAGGTGGGATCGGATCGGAGCAAGCCGGCTAGCGAGTCGGCCGACGCTCGGTGTCGGGATGTCCGGCGTTGCCTTCGCCGAGCACGCTGTCGAGCGAGCGAAGCCACGCCCCGCTGTCGGTCTTTTCCGCCAGTCCTTCGGCCCGCAGCAGATCGCGCAACTGTGCGTGCGCGCCGACGATGCAGAATGCGACATGCCGGGAGGCGAGTTCGTCATAGAGATCGTGCAACATGCGCGCACCCGCCAGATCGATATAGGGCGATGCCGAGAGATCGCAGACTACCAGCCTGACATCGACTGACCTCAGCAAGGTGTCCAAAACTGCTTCCAGGATCGTTTCAGCATTGATGTAGAGCAGCGAGGCTTCGGGTCGAAATGCGATGATGCCGACCAATGGCTCGACGCCATCGTGCCTCGCATTGTCGGAGTAGCGGCCGGTCCCCGGAAGCCGGCCGAGGAAAGCAACGTTCGGACGTGATGCCCGCGCCAGGAGCAGGACGATCGACGCAATCGCCGCCAGCAGGACGCCTTGCAGGATCCCCAGGAGCAACACTGACAGGAGCGCAATCGCCGCGGCATAAAAGTCGATGCGGCTGACTTGCCACATCCGAAACAGCGCGCGGATGTCCACCAGCCTGTAGACGGCAGCAAAGACGATCGCCGCCAGCACTGCCTTGGGCAGATTTGTCAACACCCCCGTGAAGAACAGCAGGCACAGCGCGAGCGTCGCCGAACAGATCACCAGCGCCAGTGGCGTGCGTGCCCCGGCATTGTCGTTGACCGCAGATTGCGACAGCCCGCCGGCCACGGGATAGCCGTGGCCGAACGCGGTGACGAGATTCGCCGCGCCCAGCCCCAGGAACTCCTGCCGGACATCGAGCGCATAGCCATGCTTGGCAGCAAAGCTGCGGGCGGCGGAGACACCTTCTATATAGGCCAGCAAGACGCATCCCGCGGCCAACGGAAACAGCTCGTCGGGCTCCAACAGACCAAAGCTGGGCAATCCGATCGCCGGCAAGCCCTCCGGAATCTTGCCGGTGACTGGCACGCCGAGGGACGGAAGGCCAAGCAGTGTCGCCAAGGCGATCGACAGGAACATGATCGTGAGCCCGACCGGCTTTCCGGGCAGCCGCCGTTCTCCGAGCAGGAGGAAGAAGAGCGCGATGGCACCGATCGCCAGAACCAGCCAATTGATGCCGCCGAGCTGGCCACTGAGCTTGATGGCGCGATCGAAGAAATTGTGACCGCCTCCGGTGACGCCGAACAGGCTCGGCAACTGGCTCATCATGATGG
>NZ_JBFULT010000296.1:0-9281 GCF_054049755.1 Bradyrhizobium sp. P5_C11_2 | reverse complement strand
ATCCAGACTACCGCTGCGGAGGCCCTCTGGATTGCTTCGCTGCGCTCGCAATGACGTGAATGGCGCAACACCTCACCCCGCCTTCACGACCTCGTCGCTCACCACCTCGAACTTCTTCAACTCCATCCGGCCGAAGCTCGTCGACAGCGCGACGTCGGCGGCGTCGCGCCCTGTCGCCATCAGGATGCGGCCGATGCGGGGGACGTTGTGGCGGGCGTCGAAGGTGAACCATTTGCCGGACAGCCAGGCCTGAAACCAGCCGGAAAAATCCATCGGGGACGGATCCGGCGGAATGCCGATGTCGCCCATATAGCCGGTGCAGTAGCGCGCCGGGATTCCCATGCAGCGGCAGAGCGCGACGGCCAGATGCGCGAAGTCGCGGCAGACGCCGGTCTTCTGCTCGTAGACGTCGTGCGCCGACTTCATGTGATGGGCGTGCTCGTAGCCGAAGGTGACGTGCTTGTGCACGAATTCGGTGATGGCAGCGACACGATCCCAACCAGGCTTCGTCTTGGCGAACAGCGACCAGGCGATGTCGGTGAGCTTGTCGGTCTCGCAATAGCGGCTCGGCATCAGGTAGAGCATCAGCTCGTTCGGCAGTTGCTCGATTGGGATCTGCTGCGCGTCCGGCATCACCTCGTCGGGCAGGCCGGTGTCGCGCACCAGCGCGCGGCCCTTCAGCGTCACGCCGCCGGCGGGCGCGACGAGGCGGCCGCACACATTGCCGAAACTGTCGTGATAGAAGCGGATCGGGACGTCGGGCTCCGCAACCACCGTCTCAGTGCCGAGGATGTCGGCCTGCCGCGAGGGGTGGATGTTGAGCATGATCACCATCGGTGTCGGCTGTGCTGCCGCGTAGGCGATCTCGAAGCCGACCCTGATGTCCATCTATAAGACCTCCGCTATAAGACCTCTGCTTCCAGCTCCTGATCGTTGTCCTGGTCGTCCGAGACCACCTTGATGTTCACGTCCATGGCTTCGAAGGCGTCCCCGGAGCCGATATAGACGCCGTGCAGCGGGATCGCCTGGCGCGGATCGCGGGCGACCGCGACACGGATGAGGTCGCGGGTGCCGACGATTCCGTTGGTCGGATCGAACTCGATCCAGCCCGCGCTCGGCAGATAGACCTGGACCCAGGCATGCGTCGAACCACCGCCGACATGACGCTGCTCGATATCCTCCGGCACGAAGATGTAGCCGGAGACGAATCGCGCGGCGATGCCGAGATGGCGCAGCGCCTCGATCATAAACAGCGCGTAGTCCCGACAAGTTCCTGTGCCGGACTGCAAAGTATCGAGCGGATGCTGCGTGCCCAGCTCGTGGCGCTTGCGGTATTTGAACTGCTCGCGGATGCCGTGGGTCATGCCGCTCAGGATCTTGAAGGTCGGCGTCGGCGCGTCCTCGTCGAGAAAGCCGCGTGCCCACTCCGCGATCTCGCCGTCAGGGTCGGTATATTGCGGCGTGATGTACTGGACGAGGTCGGGAAACTCCTCGTCGGCATAGGCGAACGGATAGAAATAGGCGGGATCGTCCGGCGTCAGCGCGAACTCCTCCACCGGGTTGTGCTCGACGGTGACGTGCCAGTCGAAGATCAGCGCGTCCGCGCGCTCGTCGAAATTCGCGATCGCGACCGAATTGCCGAACACGTCGTGGATCCAGTGCAGCGACATCGGCTCGGGCGAGATCTCGAGCCTGGAGTCGAGCACGCGCAGATCATGCCCGTCGCGCGGCCGCAGCATAATCCTGTGTTCGCCGAACGCCACGGGGCGGTTGTAGCGATATTCGGTCTTGTGATGAATCGTCAGCAGCGGCATCGTCAGGCGATCATGGTGATTTCGGGCGGATCAATCTATAGCATTCTCGCCCGATTCTGGGGGCGACTGCTTCTTCCATAGGCAATCTGGATGGCTTTAGACACAGCCGACGCGGCCGATCAACTCCTCGGCGAGGGCGACATTCCCCCAGTGCATGAGGTCAATGCGCGGGGGACATCGCCCTTCCTGCTCACCGCGGATCATTACGGGCGGGTGCTGCCCCGCGCGCTCGGCGATCTCGGCGTCGCCGAGGACGAGCTGACGCGGCACATCGCCTGGGACATCGGCATCGCCGGCGTCGCCGAGCGGCTCGCGAAAATGCTCGACGCCCACCTGATCGCGCAGCGCTATTCGCGGCTCGTGATCGACTGCAACCGTCCGCCGGGCGCCGTCAGCTCGATTCCCGTGATCTCCGAGGCCACGGCGATCCCGCGCAACGAGGGGATTTCGGAGCAGGAGCGCAAGGCACGACGGCGGGAGATCTTCGAGCCTTATCATCACCGCATCGACGCCGTCATCGGCCGCCGCGTGCACGACAAGCTGCCGACCGTGCTGGTGTCGCTGCACAGCTTCACGCCGGTCTATGCCGGCGTCGCGCGGCCCTGGCACATCGGCGCGCTCTACAACCGTGACAGGGTACTGCCGCACCTCCTGCTCAGGCACCTGCGCAGCGAGAGCGATCTCATCGTCGGCGACAACGAGCCCTATGCCGTGAACGACCTCACCGACTACACCATCCCCGTGCACGGCGAAGCCCGCGGCCTCGTCAACACCGGCATCGAGATCCGCCAGGATCTGATCGCGGACCAGTCCGGCCAGCAGCAATGGGCGGAGCGGCTGGCTAGGATATTTGCGGAGATCGAGCTGGAGTTGAAGGCGGAGCAGCTGGCGTAGCCAGCCAAGCCGACGGTGCGCTCCCTCGCCCCGCAAGCGGGGAGAGGTGAAGGTCAACCACCCCGCGCCACGACAAACAGCGCGAGCGCGGCGAAGATCGCGGCGATCCCCGCAGCACGAAGGGGGCTCGAATGCGGGCTACTTCGCCCTGGTCAGCGCCAGCCAGATGCCGCCGCCGATCATGAAGCCGCCGGAGACGCGCGACATCATGCGTGTGCGGCGGGCCGAGAAAAATTTTCGGGCGCGCCCTGCTGCGATGGCATAGAGCGCATCCGTCATCGCCGCCGTCACCATGAAGGTGGCCCCGAGCAGCGCGACCTGCGGGAAGTGGTCACGGTTCATGTCCATGAACTGCGGGATGAAGGCGCCGAAGAACACCAGCACCTTCGGATTCGACAACAGCACCAGGAAACCTTGCAGGAAGAAGCCGCCGCGCGGCGGCGCCGGCGGCTCGTCGACATTGACGCCTTCGACCGGCGCCCAGATCAGCCTGATGCCGAGCCAGACCAGATAGGCGGCGCCGGCAAAGCGCACCCAGTCGAACCAATAGCCCATCGTCGCCATCAGCGAGGTCAGGCCGACCGCGACGATGCCGATAACGATCGCGAGGCCGGCCTGCGCGCCCAGGACATTGGTCAGCGCCGCGCGGGTGCCATGGCGCAGGCCGTTGGCGATGACGAGGGTCACGATCGGACCCGGCAGCAGCGCCAGCGCAATGCAGGCGGCGACGAAGGCGAGATAGGCTTGCATGGACATCATGGCGAGGACTCGCTGAGGGCGGTTTGGCGCATTAATGCACGGCGGAAGCGGGAACGGAAGCGGGGCGATTGTGTCCGCGGCGATTCCGGGTTCGACGCTGACGCGTCGCCCAGGACTGACGGCGGCACTTGACATGCAACCATTTGGTTGCCTATTATCGCGGCCATGGACGAAGTCTTCAAAGCGCTCGCCGATGCATCCCGACGGTCGCTGCTGGACAGGCTTCACGCCCGCAGCGGACAGACACTGAACGAGCTCTGCGAAGGCCTCGCGATGACGCGCCAGGCCGTCACGAAACATCTTGTCATTCTGGAAGAGGCCAATCTGGTCACGGCGATCAGGCACGGCCGCGAGAAGCTGCACTATCTCAACCCGATGCCGATCCATCAGATCGGCGAACGCTGGATCAGGAAATTCGAGCGCGGCAAGCTCGCCGCGCTCAGCGAGTTGAAACGCCAGTTGGAGAAGCGCGATGAGTAAGCCGCAATTCGTCTACGTCACCTATATCGAGACCACGCCGGAAAAACTGTGGGAGGCGCTGACATCGAGCGAATTCACCAGGCAATACTGGTTCGGCGCCGAGGTCAGGTCCGACTGGAAGGTCGGTTCCCCCTTCGCGCTGCTGCTCGACGGCGAGACCACCGATTCCGGCGAAATCCTCGAAGCCGATCCGCCGCGGCGGTTGTCCTACAGCTTCAAGCACCAGAAGTACGAGGAGCTGCGCGGCGAACCGATCTCGCGGGTGGTCTTCACCATCGAACCGTTCGGCTCGCTCGTGCGTTTGACCGTGCTGCACGACGGCTTCATCGAAGGCGGAAAGTATCTCGGGGCCGTCTCCAATGGCTGGCCGGCGATCCTGTCCGGGCTCAAGAGCCTCCTGGAGAGAGGCAAAGTGCTCGCCATCCCGCGCGCGGCGCTCAACAAGGGATTCGACGCGAAATGAACCTCGATCAATTCAAGCCGCTCACGGTCTACACCATCTACATCGCTGCAACGCCCGAGAAGGTGTGGGAAGCGCTGACCTCGGCCGAGTTCAGCCGCCAATACTTTTTCGGCAATGCCGTGGAAGTCGAGCCGCGGCTCGGCGGCGCGTTCGTCGTGCGCACGCCGGACGGTGCCCTGCACATCAGCGGCGAGGTGCTCGCATACGATCCGCCACGGAGGCTGTCCGTCACCTTCAACGTCAACTGGCCTGAGCTGATCGAGAAGCTCGGACCGACTCTCGTGACCTATGACATCGAGCCGGTCGGCGACGCGGTCCGGCTCACCATGAGCGAAGGCCACGACCGGCCGCTCAGCGACGACATTCTCTCCGGCGGCCGCTCGGGCTGGCCCGCGATCCTGTCGAGTCTCAAGAGCGTGCTCGAGACCGGCAAACCGCTCGTGGTCAAGATGGGTCCACCGCAGCGCATGCTCGACGCCTTGAAGGCGATGGGGATCAAGACGCCGTAGGACACTGTCGTCCTGGACAAGCGTAGCGAAGCGGAGCGCTGATCCAGGACCCATTACCGCCGAATAGAATTTTGCGAAGGCTGGTCATGGCCAGCTCCCGCCAAACTCCTCCCTCGGGTAATGGGTCCTGGCTTTCGCCAGGACGACTACACCGGCGCCACGATACGGCGATAGAGATGCCACGTCGCATGCCCGAGCACCGGCAGCGTCACGATCAACCCGAGGAGATAGGGCAGCGCCGACACGATCAGCAGCAACACGATCACGGCCGCCCAGCCGATCATCGCCAGCGGGCTCATGACGACCGCGCGCACGCTCGTCACCATCGCGGTGACGAAATCGACCTCGCGCTCGAGCAGCAGCGGAAACGACACCACGGTCAGCGAGAACAGGACCAGCGACAGCGCCGCGCCGACGGCGTTGCCGATGGCGAGGAACAGCAAGCCTTCATTGGTGGTCAGCACTACTGTCATGAATTCCTGGAGGCTGGAGAAGGAGGCGTGCAGGCCGAGCAGCAGCGCAATCAGGAGCCGCACCTGGTACATCCAGACCACGAACACGAACAGGGTGACGAAGGCCATCCAGCCGATCTCGCTGCGCGAGCGCACCGTGGCCCAGATCGCGGCAAACGACACCGGCTCGCCACGCTCGCGGCGACGACTGACCTCGTAGAGACCGATCGCCACGAAAGGCCCGATCAAGGCAAAGCCAGCCGCAAGGGGATAGACCAGATAAAGCATGCCAAACGCGGTGAGGCACAGCATGATGGCGATACCGCCGCCGGCATAGAGCGCGCCGAAGCAGAGGCCGTAGAGCGGCAGCGCCTGAAAATCCCGCAAGCCCTCGACCAGAGCCTCCGCGATGTCGAAGGCCGTGACCGGCCGCACCACCGGATCGACTTTGCCCGAGATGGACATCAGCTTCCTCCGCACATCGACGCGATCTCCGCCGCGCTCACTCTGACCGGGATATTAGCGCCGCCGCGCGCACGCGCAACGTAATGCCGAGGTGGCGGCAGCGGCCACGCCGGGCCTCTTCTGAAAAGCCGCTGTGCCGGCGGCTCGAAATCTTTGCTCTCCGGTGCGATTTTCGAGCCGATGCCTATGGACTGGGCTGACGAACGTGCCGCAGATTGTACCTCCTGACAAACACGCGCGATGAGCCGCACGGACCGCCCCACCGATGAGCCTGCGTACCCGGCTACTGATCCTCGTCATCGCGGCCACGCTGGTGCCGGCGATCCTCGTCGGCTTGCGTTTCGTGCAGAACCGGAGCAGCGAGATCAACGCCGCCCTGGCCAATCTGGCTGCGTCGGCCGACGACATTGCAAGTGATCTCGACGAGAAGATTCAGGGCACCGCCCAGCTTCACTACGGTCTGGCCCGCGCCCGCGATCTCGACACGCGCGACAAGGCGGCGTGCTCGGCGTTTCTGTCGGACGTGCGCGAAGAATATCCCCAGTTCACCGGCATCCTGACCATCGATCCGGACGGCAGCCTGTTCTGCGACTCGCTGCGGACCAACCGCACCCTCGATCTGACCGATCGCGCCTATTTCAAGCAGGCCCTGGTCTCGCGCGGCGGCGTCGCGCTGGAGCCGGTGTTCGGCCGCCTGACCGGAATGTCGGTGCTCCAGATCGCATATCCCGTGCGATCGGAAGCGGGCGCGCTGAAGCTCGTCCTGCTCGCCTCCTTCAACCTGAACAAATTCGCGGAGTATCACCATAAGCGACTGCTCACCGAGAAGGAGATCCTGCTCGTCGACGGCAAGGGTACGGTCCTCGTCGCCCCCAAGGGAAGCAGCTGGAGCGAGCCCGTCGGCGCGTCGATCGCGGGGTCCGACCTGTTCCGCTTCGCTGCAACGCCCGATCGCGAGGCGTTTCGAGAGGTGGCCGATCGCGCGGGCCGCACGCAGGTCTGGGCCGTCGCCCGCTCGCCTTCGATCCGGAAGGCCGGCCTCTACATCATGGTCGGACGGTCCAAGGACGGACTGGTCGCGGCGGCGAACCGCCGGCTCTACGAGGACATGGCGATCCTTGCGGTGGCCTCGTTGCTGCTGCTGGCCGGTGTATGGATCCTCGCGACGGTGGGCGTCGGGCGCCAGGTCGGACGGCTCGCCACCATGGCGAAGAGGCTCGGGCTCGGCGATCTCAGCGCGCGGATTCCGCCTCCCCATCCGCGCGGCGAGCTGGGCGGATTGATGACCCTGCTCAACGGCACCGCGGAGTCGCTCGAGCAGCAACGCGCCGCCATCGCCGACCTCAGCCACAAGCTCAGCCAATCGCAGAAGATGGAAGCGATGGGCCAGCTTACCGGTGGCGTGGCGCACGATTTCAACAACCTCTTGACCGTCATTCTCGGCAACTCGGAGCATCTTGCCGACAGGCTGGCGGGAAACACGGAATTGCACCGGATCGCCGGCGACATCGCGACCGCCGCCGAGCGCGGCTCCGACCTGACACGGAGCCTGCTCGCATTCGCGCGCAAGCAGCCCCTGAGGCCGAGAGAGATCGACATCGGCGAGAAGGTTCTCGGCATGGAGCAGCTTTTGCGTCGGACCCTGGGCGAGCACATCGAGTGCAGCTTCGTGCTCCAACCCGATTTGTGGTTGACCAGTGTCGATCCCAGCCAGTTGGCGACAGCCCTGCTCAATCTGGTGCTCAACGCGCGCGACGCGATGCCGGAAGGCGGCAGACTGACGGTCGAGGTATCCAACAACTCGCTCTGTGAATCCGACCTCGACGTCAACGGCGAGCCGCGGCCCGGCGACTACGTCATGGTGGCCGTGACGGATACCGGCAGCGGCATGACCGCAGAAGTGGCGGGCCGCGCGTTCGAGCCGTTCTTCACCACCAAGGAGATCGGCAAGGGGACCGGCCTCGGCCTGAGCATGGTCTATGGGTTCGCGCAGCAATCCGGCGGACTTGTGCAGTTGCAGTCCCAACCGGGACAAGGCAGCATCGTCAGGCTGTTCTTTCCGCGTATTGCAGCGGCGCTGAACGCGGCTCCGCCGCCCGCGGAGCGGATCATCGTCCCCGACGGAAGCGAGACCATTCTCGTCGTCGAGGACGACGACATGGTGCGGGCCTACGTCGAGAGCGAGCTCAAGACGCTCGGCTACCGCGTCATCGCGACGTCGAACGGGCCCGCGGCGCTGGAAGTGCTGCGCCAGCCCGGGGATATCCACTTGCTGTTCACCGACGTCGTGATGCCCGGCGGCATGTTCGGGCCGGAGCTTGCGAGGCAAGCAACCGCTCTGCGGCCCGATCTCAAGGTGCTCTTCACCTCCGGCTACACCCAAAATCCCGTCAAGACGCCTGACGGGCTCGGCGACGCCCGCATTCTGACCAAGCCGTTCCGGCGGCAGGATCTTGCCCCGATGCTGCGGTCGGCCCTGTCGGCGCCGTCGCGATAGTCAGGATGCAGACGCGAGCAGAACTGCGATACCAAGATTGGCCGCGAACAGTGCCGCGTCGATGACGAAGATCCTGAGCATCGGGCCCTTCAGCACGGGCCAGTAGGCCACCCCGACCCGCCCTCCGCGCATCAGGACCGGCAGGTTGTAGGCGAACTGGCTGAAGTGGCAGGCGGCAAAGAACAGGAACAGCGCAAGCTGCGCTTCGACCGGCTGGAAGAAGAACGGACGCGCCACCAGAAGATAGAACGACAGCAGCCCGATCGGCAGATTGATCCCGCCCAGGAACGCCACGCTGGCCGCCAGGGTCGGCGCGATTGGATTGCCGCGCTCTTCCCGCGGCAGCAATATCTTCAGCGTGTTACGCTGGGCGACGCTGAACTGGATGAAGGCGCCGACGAACCAGAGCGCGTTGAGAAGCAGAACGATATCCGAAAGGCGCATGTCTATTTTCCGTAAAAGGCTTCGCTGCGCACCACGCGGCCGGCAGCGTCGAAGTCCATGAATTCGCTGGCGCGGGTGTCGCCGAGCTGCCACCACAACGTCAGGCGCGCGATCGCCTCGTCCCAGCTCCAGCTCAAAATCTTCAGGTCGGCGCTTTCGATGTGACCATAGGCCTTGCGCCAATAGGTGCGGATATTCTCGGCGCCCGCGACGACCGGAGAACCGGTCAGCGTCAGCGCCAGAGGGCTGCGCATCTGCGCATCGTCGGCAAAATGCGCGACGACCGCATCGATATCGACCTTGCACCAGCTCGCGCACCATGCCGCGACAAAGCGTTCGGCGACTGCGCGGTCCATTGTCTGTGCGCCCATGAGGCGGCCCTCCCCGGCTCGTTGCCGGGAAAGTGGCAAAGCTTGCGCCTCATGTCAACTATGTTGACTTTAGACTTGTCAATTGGTGTCGGCGATCGTCCCCATGACCGCCATCCATGCCGCCGCCCCCGGC
>NZ_JBFULT010000295.1:0-9287 GCF_054049755.1 Bradyrhizobium sp. P5_C11_2 | reverse complement strand
ATGGATGGTGGCTGAAGATCAGCTGATTGTCCGGCGTAAACGCAATGTTGCCGACCGACTGCGGGAGCTTCGCGAAGACTTCCGCGTTGCCGCTTCCGCTCTCCGCACAGGCTGCGCCCGTGACGATTGCGGCCGACAGAAAAATGACGAGTAGAATTCCTCTCCTCACGCTTCGCACCGCTCCCTCCCTGTGTTTTCTATGATTATTCCGGCGCGCGTTTGCCCGGTCTGCGCCGGTTGCCGCCGCAGAATTTGAATGCAGAGACCCTATGCGAGCCGAAGCGGTGGCTCGTTCGTCACCGCCTCGCCGATATCGATCTTTGCGAGAGCTACGATGCGCGCTAATTTAGGGACTGACAATTACGCACAGGCCAGTCCTCTAGTATCACGGAGTGAACTATGCAGAAGCTCGGCGGCAAGACCTATGATTGTGCCGTGGGATGCCCCGTGGAGGCCACCCTCGATCTGATCGACGGCAAGTGGAAGGGCGTGATTCTTTATCACTTGCTCGACGATACGATTCGCTTCAACGAGCTCAAGCGGCGCCTGTCCCGGATCACGCAGCGCATGCTGACACGCCAGCTCCGCGAGCTCGAGGCGGACGGCCTCATTCATCGCGAGATATACGCACAGGTCCCGCCGCGGGTCGAGTATTCCTTGACGGCGCTTGGCCGCTCGCTCGAACCGGTCGTTCGCATGCTCTGGACATGGGGCAATCAGTATCTCGCGACGGAAGCGGCCCGTGCCGGCGCGATCAACGGAGCCGTTTCGCTCTCGCCACGGGTCAAACGGAGCCTGCCGTCAGGCCGCGCGTAGGGCGGGCCCCTGCGTCAGGCGACCTGCGCATCCACAATGCCTTGCGGCGACTGCAGGCAAATCACGCGGGGGCGATCGAAGCGCGTTGGTCTACGCCGCGACAAGACGCGCTTCTCCATTCTCTCATTCACGCATTCGCGCGCCGGCATCAATCGGCGCGCGCCCGATTTATATGAATACTAATTCCAAATCCGATGATTGAGGGGCATTGCGCCCCTCCTGCACTTCAAGCTCCACACCGCGCTTGTTAGTCGTCGCCCCGCAAATGATGGGGTCGCGAATGACAACGTATCTGAGGACGACGGCGGGATTGATCGGCGGCGCGCTGCCGCTGCTGGCAGGCTTGATGGACGCAGCGCCCGCCGAGGCGCAATCATCGTCGCGGGAATTGCCTGCCGTCGTCGTCGAGCAGTCATCGTCGCGGCCGACGGCACGTACACGTCCGCTTCGCTCCCGCCAGGCCGCGCAGGCGGCAAGCCGCCGTCGTCAGGCCGAGCGCGCGCCGTCGAACGCCGATGCACCGGCAGCCGGCGCGAGCACGGGCGCGGAGACCGCGACGAGCCCCGTCCACGGCTACGTCGCGACCCGCAGCGGCACCGGCACCAAGACCGACACGCCGCTGCGCGAGACGCCGCAATCGATCACCGTGGTGACCGCCGACCGCGTCACCGACCAGGGCGCGACCACCGTGCAGGAAGCGCTGCGTTATGTCCCCGGCGTGTTCGCCGACGCCTACGGCGCGGACTCGCGCGGCGACTATCCGCGCATCCGCGGCCAGGACCCGAACATTTATCTCGACGGCACGCGCATGGTGAACACCAACAATTTCAACGAATGGCGGCCGGACCCCTATACGCTGGAGCGCATCGAGGTGCTGCGCGGCCCCTCGTCCGTGCTCTACGGCGACACTTCGACGGCTGGCCTGTTGAACCTGGTCTCGAAGCGGCCGCAGGCGGAAGCCGCCAGCGAGATCGGCGTGCAATATGGCAGCTTCAACCGCAAGCAGGTACAGCTCGATTCCACGGGAAAGCTGACCAAAGACGGCGAGTGGCTCTATCGCTTCATCGGCGTCTACCGCGACAGCAACACGCAGACCGACTACGTCAAGGACGACCGCATCCTGCTCGCGCCGTCGCTGACCTGGCGGCCGACCAACACCACGAGCTGGACCGTGCTCGGCACCTACCAGAAGGACGCGACCGGCTCTTCCACGGCGTTTCTGCCGCATGAGGGCACGCTGTTTGCCGGCCCCAACGGATTCATTCCGGTGCAGCGTTTTGCCGGCGAGCCGGGCTTCGACAAATACCAGACCGAGACGGGCGCGATCAGCAGCCTGTTCGAGCACAGCTTCAGCGATGGCCTGAAGATCCGGCAGAACCTGCGCTTCGCCCATGTCGAGGGCATCTACCGCTCGACCTGGCCGGATCTGCACTTCGTCGATCCAAGCGATCCGAACTATCCGTTTCTCGATTCCGGCCGACGCACCGTCGCACGCAGCGTATGGAGCCGCGAGACGGTCAAGGACAACCTGACCTCGGACAGCAATGCCGAGCTGAAACTGCACACCGGCCCGGTCGCACACAAGCTGTTGCTCGGCGTCGATTACCGCGCATTCAGTGAACGCGCGCAATCCGGCTTCGCTACGGATTCGACGCCGTTCGATCTCTACGCCCCGGTCTACCGCGGCGTGACCGCGCCGGCGATGTCTCCCGAGCCGGATCTCCGCCAGAGCCAGCTCGGCCTCTACGCACAGGACCAGTTGCGGCTCGGGCCGTGGCTCGCCGTGCTCGGCCTGCGCCACGACTACGTCACCAGTGATACGCAGGGCTCTCCGGTCGAGAATTACCAGGCGACCACGGGCCGCGCCGCGCTGATGTACGAATTGCCGTTCGGCGTCACGCCTTACGTGACCTATGCGCAATCGTTCAACCCGGTGTTCGGCAGCGGCGTCTGCGCCGCTACTTGCGTGCCGCAGCGCGGCGAGATGGTGGAGCTCGGCTTCAAGTACAATCCGATGCCAGGCCATGCGATCAACGGCGCGATCTTCGACACCACCGAGAAGAACCGGCTGACGAGCGACCCCAACGATGACCGGTTCTCGATCCAGACCGGCAAGGTCCGCATCCGCGGCGCCGAGCTCGAGGTGCTGGCGCGCATCACGCCGGAGCTCGACCTGATCGGCGCCTACACCTATCTCGATGCCCGCGTGGAGAGCGGCGACAATTCCGGCAAGCATGTCGAGACCGTGCCGGACCACCAGGCTTCGCTCTGGGCGAAGTACCGCCTCTCCCAGCTCGGCCTGCCCGGCGTCACGCTCGGCGGCGGCGTGCGCTACATCGGCACCTCATGGGACGGCACGGACACCCTCCGCACGCCCGATTACACCCTGTTCGATGCCCTGGTTCGTTACGAGACCGGCCCCTGGCGGCTTCAGGTCAATGCCAGCAATCTGTTCGACAAGCGTCACGTCACCACCTGCCTGGCGCGCGGCGACTGCTTCCTCGGCATCGGCCGCACCGTGCTCGGCAGCGTGACCTATAAATTCTAGGCGCGACGCTTACGTCATGCTGCCGGACCTGATCTCATGACCATTACCGTCCATCGGTGAGATGCATGTCGCCCAGCGTGAGCGGAAGGCTGCGTGTGATGAGATCCGCAATCGCCGCGCGCAGCCGTTCACCCGAAGCCGGGCCATCAAACGTCTCGTCGACCGGCCCACTCGGGCCGGCGAGCCGCATGGTCCCGGTGTTATCGAGCGGCGCGGCCGCCCGCTTCTCGATCACGTCGAACGACTTGCCGTCGATCACGCGCACCTCGTAGAGCGCGTGGATCAGGCCGTAATCTACAAGCAGCGTCCGGTATTGGGCGAGCCCGATGCCCTCGACGTTGCGGCCGTTGCCGAGTTTCGATCGTGCCCTTGTGATGACGATATAGGCATCGAGCCCCTGGGGCACGACGTCGGTGCGAACCAGTTCCTTGAATGGATCGCTGCGCAGCAGATTGACGGGCGTAACCGCCGAATCCCTGACTGCGGCGAACGCGGCGCGCCGATAGGTCACCGGCTGCACGCGAAAGCGTCCGCTCAGCAGCTTGGCCGCCTGCTGGACGATCAGCTCGTCCAGGCCCCATGCGCTGATCGAAACGCTCTGCCCTGCCGCGCCTGGCTCGGTCAGGCCCGCTTGCGTCAAGCTCATTTCCTCGCCGACGGCCGAGACGATGCCGACGGTCTTGATCGCCTGGAGTCGGCTTGCGCGCGTCTCGAACGCCACGGCGGCGCCGAGGACGCCGGAAGCGACCGCCACGACAACACATAGAATTAAGCTGCGGCGCATGGCGAGCTATCGAATTCTGAAATCGAACGAATAGGAAGCGCCCAGCCCGACCGTGGTCTGGTTCGACGATCCCCGCAGCTTGACGAGCGGACTGTCCGCCGCGTCCCCGAGCAGCTTTTCGTATTCGACATAGGCATGGACCTCCCACTGCGGATTGATGCGGTAGGACACCTGGCTTCCGAAGCCGACCGAGTGCGCGCCGCCCTTGGCATCGTAGGTCGGCAGCCCGGATGCCAGCGCCTGCGCCGCGTCGACGCCGAAATACGGCGCGGTCGCCTTGGTGCTCTTCCAGGTGAAACGCGGACCGGCCGAGATCGTGAGCCTCTGAATCAAGGGAACGATGACGTCGGCGGAGACGTCGGCCACCGTGCCGGTATGGCCACCCATGCCCTGACGCAACTCGCTGCGCAGGCGCAGCCAGTCGACCGGATAATATTCGACGAAACCACCGAGCTCGTATGCGGCCTTGACGTCGCCAAGACCAGTCAGCTCGGAATATTTGTCGCTCTTGCGCGACGAGACGTATTTGAACGCAGGCCCTGCGCGAAAATTGCCGACGTCGAGGAGCGCGATGCTCGCGCTGTCGCGAGGCCCGCGAAACTGGTCGACCGATCCGGCACGGCGAATCGAGAAAATCGGGATCGGCCTCAACTTCCCGTTCTTCGATCCGACGAAATCCGGCGTGTATTCTCCGCCGATGCCGACCATGACGGTCCAGTTGCCGGACGGTGAAGGCAGCATCGGCAGCTCGAACGGCGGCGCCGGCAGCGTGAACGCGGTTTGCGCCGATACGGACTGCGCAGACGCGATGATCGCGCCGAGCGCGGCAAGACAGGCGGTCGACCGCCGCGCATTCGCCRTGTGGCGGATAGCGGCTTCGTCAAGATATTTCATTACTGGGCCCCGGACTCGGCCTTGCTGACCGAGTCGACTGGTGTGGTTGGAGCCTCAGCATGTGGTCGGGCAAAATTGCCCCAAGATTGCAAGGGGCGACCGTCCCTGCGACATTCCCGCACGCCGCGAGGCGCTCGTGTCAACATTGCCCGAACATTGCCGGGCCGCGCTCACGCAGCAGAACTTTGACCGTCAGTGTCGGCCGGCCCCTCGCCCCCCGCCTTTTATTCGCCAAGCTCGCTGCATTAATGGGAACCCTGCGCAGGAGCCGAAACGCCAGAGTTCGGCCAGGGAGCGTCACGGTCCAGGATCAGACGTTCCGGCAGAGTCAAGGACGACCCGCGTGCGCTCCCTCGTGATCGAAGACGAACCGCAGATCGGCGCCTATGTCAGCCGCCTGCTCGGTCAATTGCACGGCATCGTCGACCTCGTCGGCTCGATTGCCGATGCCCGTCAGGCGCTGGACAACTTCAAATACGATCTCGCGATCGTCGACCGGATGCTGCCCGACGGCGATGCGCTCCAGGTGGTCACGGCGCTGAGCCGATCGCCGGAACGCCCGGCGATCATCATGCTGACGTCCAAGGACGCCAAGGAGGATATCGTCGATGGCCTCAATGGTGGCGCCGACGACTATCTCGGAAAGCCGTTCGAGCCGCAGGAGCTGATTGCGCGGGTGCGCGCCGTGCTGCGGCGGCCGCGGCTGCTCGCCCCCTCGGTGTTGTCGCTCGGCAATGTCGAACTGCACCTCGGCAGCAACGAGGCGGTGGTCGCCGACACGAAAATCCTGCTGCGGCGACGCGAGGCGCTGATCCTCGGCGCGCTGTTGATGCGGCGCGACCGCGTCCTCACCCGCGCCGCCTTGATCGAGGAAATCTACGGCTTCGACGACGAGATCGAGTCCAACACGCTCGAAGCGCAGGTCTCGCGCTTGAGGAAGAAATTGGCCGAGCTCGGCGGCGACGTCGAGATCCGCAGCATGCGAGGCATCGGCTACATCATGCGGCTGGCAAAACCCCGATGACGTCGATCGCCCGAACATTTGCGCTGTCGCTCGGCATCGCCGCCACGACCATCTTCCTGATCATGCTCTGCGTCTTCATCTGGCGATACCCGATGGAGGAACGCGAGTTCAGGGCGTGCCGGGTCGTGGCTGCCATTCTCGACCGCGCCACGGTGATCGAAGGGCAAAACCTGGCCATCCGTTCGACTCCCGCCATCGAGGAATTGAAGGCCGACAGCCCGAACCTCTGGTACGTCGTGTCCGCGGGCGACCTGGTCAGCGAGTATGGCAGCGAACGCCGGCCCGCCCTTCCCTTCGCGTTTCCCTATCATGGGCCCGTCGGCACGTCCGTCTTCAACACCCTCGACCAGAAGAGCACCTTCTGCCTTGGCGTCGTGCAACGGGGCTCGTTGCAGCTTGCGATGATGGTCGGACAGCCTCAGGTCCGGTTCGGTCGGCTCGCACGGAACTTCCTTTTTCGCAGTATTTTTTCGATCTTTCTGCTGGCGCTGGCCTTTGCGGYGACCGTCGCCATCGGTTCGGCCCTGGCCGCACGTTTCGTCTCACGAGGTATCGAACGGGTCGCGCGTCGCGCGTTCGCGATCGATCCATCAGCCCCGCAAGGTTCGATATCCCTGTCCGAAGTGCCCTCCGAGCTGAAGCCACTGGTCGAGGCGCTGAACCGCGCCTTCGGCGAGATCGACGCCTATATCAGGATGCAGCGCCGCTTCATCGGCAATGCCGCCCATCAGCTCCGCACGCCGCTGACGCTGCTGCGCGCGAAGATCGAGGACGTATCCGAACCGGCCCTGAAGGTCGAGCTCGTGCGGGACGTCCGTCGCCTGACGTCACTGGTCTCGGCCATGCTGGACCTTGCCCGGCTGCAAAACCATGCGATCGCGAAGCGGCCGATCGATCTTGCCGTCGTGACGCTCGACGTTCTCGCCGATTTCAGCCCGTCGGCGCTGGATTCCGGAATCGAGCTTTCGCTGGAACAGGATGGCGAAGGCCCCTTCATCGTCCAGGGGGTCGAAGCCGCGGTTCGCAGCGCGCTTGGCAACCTCGTCGGCAACGCGCTGATCCACGCCCGCGGCGCGCGGCACATTACCGCCAATCTCGGCAGCGGCAGCATATCGATCCGTGATGACGGAGCCGGCATTCCGCAGGATTTCCGGCACCAGCCGATCGAGCCGTTCCGGACCGGCAACACGACGCGCGACGGCGCGGGCCTCGGCCTGTCGATCGTTCAGGAGATCATGGCCGCGCATGGCGGCGRGCTCATCATCACATCGGTCCCCGGCCACGGAACGACGGCATGCCTCCGCTTTCCGGAAGCCCGCGCCGAACCGGCGCATGAATCTCCGCGCCTCGATCTGCAACCGAACTAGCAACACGGGACTTTGATGCCATGGCCCAGATGAAAGCAGCAGTGATCCGCAAGTCGGGAGGACCGGAGGTGCTGCGCGTCGAGGATTGGCCCGTGCCTAGGCCCGCGTCGGATCAGGTCCTTATTCGTGTCAAGGCCTTCGGCCTCAACCGGTCCGAGCTCTTCACCCGGCGCGGACTATCGCCGGGTGTGAGCTTCCCGCGCGTGCTCGGCATCGAGGCCGTCGGCCTCGTCGAGGAGGCACCGGGCGGCCGGTTTCGCAAAGGCCAGATCGTTGCGACCGCCATGGGCGGCATGGGGCGGCAGTTCGACGGCAGCTACGCGGAATATGTCTGCGTGCCCGCCACCCAGGTTCAGTCTCTCGAGACCACGCTGCCATGGGACGCCCTCGGCGCATTGCCGGAGATGCTCCAAACTGCGTGGGGCTCGCTGTTCACCGCTCTGCAACTCAGGCGCGGCGAGCGGCTCCTGATCCGCGGCGGGACGACCTCGGTCGGCCTTGCCGCTGCAGCCATCGCGAACCAGCACGGCGCAGAGGTGATTTCCACCACGCGCAATCCCGCGCGCATGGAGCTGATGCGAGCCGCCGGAGCGGGCCTTGCCATCATCGACGACGGCCGGATCGCCGAGAAGGTCACCGCTGCGAGCGGAGGCGGCGTCGACAAGGTGCTCGAACTCGTGGGCACGACCACGCTGGCCGATTCGCTGCAATGTGCGCGCCGAAACGGCATCGTCTGCATGACGGGCATGGTCGGGGACAAATGGTGGTTCGACCAGTTCAGCCCGATGGACGTCATCCCCAACGCCGTGAGCCTCACGGTCTATTCCGGAGGCCCTGACGATTTCATGCAGACGCCGTTGCAGGACCTGGTCCGGCAAATCGAAACAGGCGCGCTTCGCGTCCAGGTCGGGCGGGTCTTTCACCTCGCGGAGATCGCGGAGGCCCACCGCTGCATGGAGGACAACGCGGCCGGCGGGAAGATCGTCGTCCTGACCGATTGACGATGCGCCTCGCCCGAATGGCGGTCGGACGGCTACGTCATGCTGCCCGGCATGAAGCAGCGGACGCGCGGGTGGCCGTCGATATAGTGCTTCCACACCATGGTGCGGCCGATCTTGTTCGGCTCGGTGATGACGGCGCCGTCGGGCACGACGACCCATTCGCCGTCGAGATGCACGCGATAACGGCCCCGATCGGACTCCCAGTCGACGTCGGCCACGACATAGCCGTCGGCATCCGAGCAGCATTGCCCATATTCGCTGCGCAGGCTCTCGAACCAGGGCTTTAATGGGGAGTTGGCGTAACGCCCGTCGTCGCGCGCGAGCGCCGATGTCGCCAGCAGCGTCATCAGCCCCAGCAACGTCGCCGCACACGGTCTTGCAAGTCTCATGTCGTTTTCCCACGTATCGATGTCAGCGCCGCGCGGGGACGAACAAGGTCGCCCACCCCCCGCACAATTGCGACGGGCGTGGAAATGGCGACTCATCCCCCTGCAGCTTTGCCAATAGCTATGCAAATCCGGCGCCAGCGCGCATTCCGGGGAACTACTGGCCGGAGCCGCGCCTTCGACCGGCCTGCACGCCCCGCATGCAGGGCGCGCCGGCGATTTGCCGCAGCTCTTTCGAAGGCTTTCCTTGTCGTGTCGGGACGTGTACGAAATTGCCGCGGACGCGACCGCATCCTTTAACCAGCTGCTTCAAATAGAAAATCGGGTGTCGGCGTGGCAGGCCTTGGACCGTCAGCGCTATGAGTTCGAAGGAGCTGCTCCCGGGCCAACAGGACCCGACCGATTTGCCCGCCAACGAGGTTCAGTTTGCGCTCGTGATTTCGCGCATGCTCGAGACGGTGAAGGAC
>NZ_JBFULT010000294.1:0-9297 GCF_054049755.1 Bradyrhizobium sp. P5_C11_2 | reverse complement strand
GACCAGCTTCACGCCGGCGCGCCAGGTCAGCATCAGGAAGGCGACGAGGGCTGCGAGCAGCAGCGGAAACCAGCCGCCCTCGAACAGCTTGATCGAATTGGCCGAGAAGAAGATCACGTCGATCACGAAGAAGAAGCCGTTCACGGCAATCACGAGCCACGGCGAATAGCCCCACTGGATCGCGACCAGGGCGGCCAGCAGCGTGGTGATCGCCATCAACAGCGACACCGCGATGCCATAGGCCCCGGCCAGCGCATCGGAGGTGCCGAAGCTCAGGACCGCGCCGAGCGTTGCGGCCGCGAGCAGCCAGTTCACCAGCGGCACGTAGATCTGGCCGATCGCGTGGCTGGTGGTGTGGCGGATCTGCATGCGCGGCAGGAAGCCGAGCTGGATCGACTGCTGCGTCAGCGAGAACACGCCGGAGATGATGGCCTGCGAGGCGATGACGGTTGCCACGGCAGAGAAAGCGACCAGCGCGTAATGCAACGCGTCGGGGCAGAGCTGGAAGAACGGGTTCTCGATCATGGAGGGATCGGTGATCAGGAGCGCGGCCTGGCCAAAATAGTTCAGCACCAGCGCGGGCAGGCAGATGGCGAACCAGGCCAGCCGGATCGGGAAACGGCCGAAATGCCCCATGTCGGCATACATGGCCTCGCCGCCGGTCACGGCGAGGAAGGCGGCGCCCAGGATGCCGAAGGAGACGTGGAAATCCTGGTGGATCAGGAAGTCGAAGGCATAGAGCGGGCTGAGCGCGGCCAGCACCGCGGGGGCCTTGACGATGCCGTGGATGCCGAGCGCGGCGAGCACGAAGAACCAGGCGAGCATCACCGGTCCGAAGATGCGGCCGATGAAGCCGGTGCCCTGCTTCTGCATCATGAACAGCCCGATCAGGATGGCGACGGTGATGGGCACCACCACCGGCGCAAGCGAGGGCGCGTCGACCTTGAGGCCCTCGATGGCGCTGAGCACCGAGATCGCCGGCGTGATCGCGCCATCGCCATAGAGCAGGGCGGCGCCAACGAGGCCGACGACCAGGAGGTGCGCGCGCCAGGTGCCGGGTTGCGCATTGCGGGCATGCAGCAGCGCCAGCAGCGCGACGATGCCGCCTTCGCCGCGGTTGTCCGCGCGCAGGATCAAAAGCGCATATTTCAGCGAGATGATCAGCAGCAAGGCCCAGAGGATGAGAGATGCAATCCCCAGGACAGCTTCGGGAGCGAGGGTGGCCCCATGGGCGGCCGCCTTGGCGGCTTCCTTGAGGGCGTAGAGGGGACTGGTGCCGATATCGCCATAGACCACCCCGAGGGCGCCCAAGGTCATGGCAATCGGCAGCGGATCAGGTTGATGGCCGGAAGCGACTGCGGGCGTACTGGACAACGGCAATCCCCCAATGGGTTCGCGCCCGACAGGCCATTCCGTGGGGCGCGATCATCAGGCAGTCTGCGACGAGACGTCGCAAATATCCATGAGATTCATACTGGGGGTTACATGACGCGAAGCTGACAGACCCGACTACGGGGTACGGTCGGCGGTCACCAGGCGCGCCTCGCGGACATTGCTCTTGGTGCCGGCGCGGCGCAGGCAGGAGGCCTCGAAGTTCGGCCAGGCCTGCTGCGAGCAGTCCTTGCCGATGGTCCGGATGTCGAGCCGGTCGCTCTTGGCGAGCGGCTGCGGCACGCTGGCTTCGACGGTCGGGGCAAAGCCGGGCAAAATGGTGAGCGCTGCGGCAACACACGCGGCGATGGCGATCGCTGAGATGGTCTTGATCATTGACGGTCCCCTGTGATGCGGCCGCTACGCCCAGTATGCGGCCCGTCATTCGTTGGCCGGATTAGTAACCATGGCCAGTTTCCGGACGTCTTCGCGGACGCGGGAAATGGTTTCGTTCGCGCTCCCTTTGTTTCGTGGCCGCTCCCGGGACGAAACAAATCGGCCGGCGCCGACAGGACCGGCGGCATATTTGGCGGGAAACGGCCAGGGAACCGGTCCGGCTTGCCGGGCCGGGCCGGGCGCGGTAGGACGGAGCCATGCCGCGCATTGCCTTCTATCCAGGTTCCTTCGACCCCATCACCAACGGCCATCTGGACGTGGTCCGGCATGCCGTTCCCCTGTGTGACAGGCTGGTGATCGCGATCGGGGTCCACCCCGGCAAGAAGCCGCTGTTCTCGACCGAAGAGCGGCTGAAAATGCTCGACGACGTGTGCGGGCCGGTGGCGGCGGCGGCCGGCTGCACCCTCGAGGCCACCACCTTCGATGACCTCTCCGTGACTGCCGCACGCAAGCATGGTGCGACCATCATGATTCGCGGTCTGCGCGACGGCACCGATCTCGACTACGAGATGYAGCTCGCCGGCATGAACGAGGCCATGGCGCCGGAGGTGCACACCGTCTTCCTGCCGGCGTCCCCCATGGTCCGCCCGATCACCGCCACACTGGTGCGCCAGATCGCTGCCATGGGCGGAGATGTTTCGACGTTCGTGCCGCCGCTCGTAGCAAGCCTGCTCAAGGCCAAATTCGCCGGATAACGGCGCACCGCTTCACCTCACCTGATCCGGAGTTTTCATGATCCGTCGTCTCGCAATTCTTGCCACGATCTTTGCCGCGCTCGTCGGCGCGGTCCCGGCGGGCGCACAGACCCTGCCGGCTGGCCTCGACAAGGCCAACGCCATCGTCATCGACACCACCAAGGGCCGCATCGTCATCAAGCTGCGGACCGATCTTGCGCCCCAGCACGCCGAGCGCATCAAGCAGCTCGCGCGCGAGGGCTACTACAACAACGTGCCGTTCCACCGCGTGATGGACGGCTTCATGGCGCAGACCGGCGACGGCCAGAACTTCAACGGCACCGGCGGCTCGAAATATCCGAACCTGAAGCAGGAATTCTCCAAGGTGCATTTCGCACGTGGCATCGTCGGCATGGCCCGGCGCGGCGACAGCGTTGATACCGCCAACTCCCAGTTCTTCATCATGTTCGCGGACGGCGGCAGCCTCGACAACAATTACACCGTGATCGGCGAGGTCGTGCAGGGCATGGACGTCGTCGACAAGTTGAAGAAGGCGCCTCCCGGTTCAGGCAGCGGCACCGTCACCGATCCCGACAAGATGGTGAAGGTGCAGGTCGCCTCCGACATCAAATAGGAGAGGCGATGGCGCGCCGTGGCGAAAAGCTCATCGTAGCTGCCGCGGCGCTGCTGTTCGGCCTGTCCGGCGCGGCCGCCGAGGACGCGCGGGTCAACACCATCCAGGAGGTATTCCAGCATCTGCGCACCTGCTGGAAGCCGCCCCCGGCCGCCAGGGCCCGCCCCATCGACATCACCGTCGTCGTGAGCTTTAACCGGGCCGGAAACATTCTGGGCCATCCGAGGATTACCTATGAGTCCGCGGAGGCCTCCGACGATGACCGGCTGCAATACCGGATCGCGGTGATGGAGGCATTGCAACGCTGCACGCCGATGCCATTTACCGATGCGATGGCCGGCGCCGCTGCGGGGCGTCCATTCGCGATCCAGTTTCGCAACCGGAAGACTTCACCCCCAACCCAAGAGAGACGAGCATGAGCGCCACTGAAAACACACTGATCCTCGAAACCACGCAGGGGCCCGTCACCATCGAGATGCGGCCCGACCTCGCGCCGAACCATGTCGCGCGCATCAAGGAGCTGGTCCGCGAGGGCTTCTACGACGGCATCGTGTTCCACCGCGTGATCGACGGCTTCATGGCGCAGACCGGCTGCCCGCACGGCACCGGCACCGGCGGCTCGGGCCAGAAGCTGAAGGCCGAGTTCAACAAGGAGTCGCATGTGCGCGGCGTCACCTCGATGGCGCGTGCGGCGAGCCCCGACTCGGCCGACAGCCAGTTCTTCATCGTCTTCGACGACGCCCGCTTCCTCGACAACCAGTACACGGTGTGGGGCAAGGTGACCTCCGGCATGGAGAACGTCGACAAGATCAAGCGCGGCGAGCCGGTGCAGAACCCCGACAAGATCGTCAAGGCGCGGATGGCCGCGGACGCGGAGTAACCGCAAGCACGTCATTCCGGAGGCCGCGCAAAGCGCGGCAATCCGGCATCTCGAGATTCCGGGTTCGATGCTGCGCATCGCCCCGGAATGACGCCAAGTGAGGCGCAACGGCGCAATGCGCACCGATCTCTTCGACTTCGATCTGCCCGCCGAGCGCATCGCGTTGCGCCCGGCGCAGCCGCGCGACTCCGCGAAAATGCTGGTCGTGGAGAACGGAGCCTTGCGCGACCAGACCATCTCCAACCTGCCGCAATGGCTGAATCCGGGCGACCAGCTCGTCGTCAACGACACCAAGGTGATCGCGGCGCAACTCAGGGGCCGCCGCATCGGCCGCGAGACCGAGCCGAAGATCGATGCGACGCTGATCAAGCGGCTCGACGGTTCGCGCTGGCAGGCGCTGGTGAAGCCGGCGAAGAAGCTCACCGCCGGCGACCGCATCCGGTTCGGCAATGAAGGCAAGGTCTGCCTGCTCGGCCATCTCGACGCCGAGGTCGAGGCCAAGGGCGCGGACGGCGAGGTGACGCTTGGCTTCTCGTTCCATGGCCCCGCGCTGGACCAGGCGATCGCCGATCTCGGCAGCCCGCCGCTGCCGCCCTACATCGCCTCGAAGCGCACGCCTGACGATCAGGATCTTGCTGACTACCAGACCATGTTCGCGGCGCATGAAGGCGCCGTTGCCGCGCCGACCGCGGGCCTGCACTTCACCCCGGCGCTGGAGCAGGCGTTGCGCGACCGCGGCGTCGGCATCAACCGTGTCACGCTGCATGTCGGGGCAGGGACCTTTCTGCCGGTGAAGGTGGACGACACCGAAGGCCACAAGATGCACGCCGAGTGGGGCACGATCCCGGCCGAGACGGCGGAGCGGCTCAACGCGGCGCGGAGCAACGGTGGCCGCATCATCGCCGTCGGCACCACGTCACTGCGATTGCTGGAGAGCGCCGCTGCCGAGGACGGCACCATTCAGCCGTTTACGGCCGAGACGTCGATCTTCATCACGCCGGGCTATCGCTTCCGAGCCGTCGACGTGCTGATGACGAACTTCCACCTGCCGCGCTCGACCCTGTTCATGCTGGTGTCGGCGTTCGCGGGGCTCGAGACGATGAAGCAGGCGTACGCGCATGCGATCGCGGAAGGCTACCGGTTCTATTCGTACGGGGATGCGTGCCTGCTGTTTCGGGCAGGGCCGTAGGGTGGGTTAGCGAAGCGTAACCCACCACTTCTCTATCCGCGTGGACAGTAAAGAGGTGGGTTACGCCTTCTGCTAACCCACCCTACGTACCTTCCGTTACGCCATCACCCGCTGCGGCAGCAGCTCCGCGATCTGCACGGCGTTCAGCGCGGCGCCCTTGAGCAACTGGTCCGCGGCCACGAACATCGAGATCGAATGCCCGCTAGGATCGCTGAGATCCCTGCGGATGCGGCCGACCAGAACGTCGTCCTGGCCCGAGGCGTCGATCGGCATCGGGAAGTAGTTCTTGGCGCGGTCGTCGACGATCTTCACGCCGGGCGCTTGCGCCATGATGGCGCGGACCTGGTCCTCGCTGATCGGCTTCTCGCATTCGAAGGTGATGGCCTCGCAATGGGCGCGCAGCACCGGCACGCGCACACAGGTCACGCCAATCGCGATTGTCTCGTCCTCAAAAATCTTGCGGGTCTCCTTGATGACCTTGGTCTCTTCGTCGTTGTAGCCGGTCTCGGGGTCGACCGCGGTGTTGTGGTTGAAGAGATTGAACGCGTAGGGGTGCGGCATCACCCTGGGCGTATAGACCTGCCCGTTGAGATTGGCGCGGGTGGACTCGACGAGCTCGTCCATTGCGGCCGCGCCGGCGCCGGAAGCCGCCTGGTAGGTCGAGATGATCACGCGCTTGATGCGGTTCTTCTGGTGGATCGGCCAGAGCGGAACCAGCGCGGTGATGGCGGCGCAGTTCGGGTTGGCAATGATGCCCTTGTGGTCGCGGATGCGGTTGGCGTTGATCTCGGGGATCACCAGCGGCACGTTCGGATCCATCCGGAACGCGGAGGAATTGTCGACCACGACGGCGCCGGCCTTCACCGCGATCGGCGCGTACTTCTTCGAGATGCTGCCGCCGGCGGAGAACAGGGCGATGTCGACGCCGTCGAAGGCGCGCTCGGTCAATTCCTCGATGACGACGTCCTTGCCCCGGAACGACACCGTCTTGCCGGCCGAGCGGGCGCTCGCCAGCGCCTTGAGCTGACTGACGCGAAAGCCGCGCTTGTCCATGGTGGCGATGAATTCGGCGCCCACCGCACCGGTGACGCCGACAATCGCGACGACGGGATCGTTACTCACTGTGTCCTCCATTGAATTTGCGATTTAGACAACAAAAAAGCCCCGGACCATCATGGGCGGGGCTTCGGTAGAGCAGATTGCGTTTTAGTCGACGACTACAAGCGCACGCCTCCCCGGGCCCCGAAGGCCGTGGTGGTTTTGGTCGTGCGTTTGGTGGTCGTGAACATGGCGGCGACTTATGCTGGAGAGTCTTGCGCCCGTCAATGGCTTTTCGGCGGGATTGTGGCCGGGGCGGGGGCCTCCGCTATTTGGCCGGGGCGCCCGGCGGCTCGAGGATGACCTCCTTGAGGTCATCGCCGCTGATGACGACGATCGCGAAATTGAGCCGGCCGCGTTCGCGCACCAGCCCGCCGCTGATGGCCTTGCCGGACGCCGTGTGCTCGGCAACGCGCACCGCATCCGCCAGGCGGTGCCGGATGGCGCCGAGCGCTGCGAGGTTGTTGCGATCCTCCGCGTCGAGCTCGGTCAAGGGCAGGGCCGCTTCCCCGCCAATGAGCTCACCGGTCGAGGCGTTGATCGTGTGCCGCCAGATCCGGTCGTTGTGCAGGGTCTTGACCCGGTAGACCGGCACGCCGGAACCGCCGTCAAAACTGACATCGGCAGTCGTGGCGCCGGCGTGCCGCGCTTCGGCAATGGCCATGGCCTGACTGATCGAGACGGTCGAGCTGCGGAAGCGCTCGATCTCGCGGCTGACCGCTTGGCGGTCGGCTTCCGCATCACCATCTGTCTCGCTGTGAAGGGCGGTGGGTGTGCCGCCTGCCGAGACGATCGCCTGCGCCGGCGCTGCGATGAGCATCGCCCACAGGGTGATCGCGAGGACCGGCTTCCAGCCTATGACGATGCGCATTCTCGTTGTCTCCATGCCGAGACCTGTCTTACCGGCCGGCGGCCCGGGCCGTCTTGAACAGAAATGCGCGGCCGACCATGGGCAGCGGCCGGCCGCGGATCATTGCAACGGGCTGTACCCGTCGCGGCGATCCTAGTCTGAAAGGCGGTCCGGACCCGTTTTGGGGCTGGTGAAAACCGGGCCTGAACCGCTTATAACAAAACCATACCGTATCGTTTTATTTTGGTCAATGGCGCGGCCGTGGCCCCCTTGGGGATAGATCGCGAGCTCACGGAATTGTCAGCGGGACGGACGGCGGCGTGGCGCGGCTTTGGCGGCATCCTTGACGCGATCGGCGGGTCCCAGCGCCCCGGCCAGGAACAGCTTGATCGCCGCGCGCATCCGCTTCTCCGCGGACTTGATTTCCATCGGGGTTCCGAACGTCGCCATGCGATGGGTGTGGCCGACGACGACGTCAAGAAACACCTCGGCCGCAATGGTGGTGTCCTCGACATCGAGGGCGCCTTGCACCACCAGATGATCGAAGAAGCGCGCGGTGGTGGCGACGGCCTTCAGCCAGCCTTCTTCCTTGCCGAGCTTGGCGATGTCGGGAAAGTTGATGGCCTGCGACGTCATCATGCGGCTGAAGGCCATGGCGTCGGGCCCGCAGGTGAATGTCAGCATCTCCCGCCCGATCTCGACCAGCCGCTGCTCGACGGAGATGTCGGATGAGCTGCCGAGCCGGGTCTCGGCCGCCGCGGACAGCGGCGCAAGCCAGCGCGAGATTTCGCGTCTCAGTACCGCCGTGAACAGGCCGCGCTTGTCGCCATAGCGGGAATAGACCGTGGGCTTGCTCACGCGCGCGGCTTCCGCGACCGCATCGAGCGAGGTCGCGTCGAAACCGCGATCCAGGAACAGGCGGGTGGCGACCTCGATCAGCCGCTGATCGCGCTCGATGGCGGCGCTTTTGGTCGGGCGGCCGCCACGGGATTTCGGCACCTCGCGCCGTGGCGCTGCCGGTTTTGTCCTGGTCGCAGTCAATCCCATGCCCAATGATTCCTGCGCGGTAGCAACAATGGTCATCGCTCTATAACGCGCAGGATCGGGGGCGTCATCGCGAATCTGGCCGAATTGGCCGTATCGTCAACGGTCTCCGTACGGCGTCGTTCCGGGGTTCAAGGGAGCGACGAGGTCCAGGCCTGGCCGGCCGCCGCTTTCTCATATCCGTACTGATATAGCGCCCGCATATAGGCGGTGTCGAACCCCTCCGAGGGCGACGCGGGATAATCGCGCGCGATGTAGGAGAGATGAAAGCCCAGCCGGTTGCGCTTGGCGAAATCATAGGTCGAGAAGATGATCGAGCGCGTCTGCGACTGGGTGATCGCCGACAGGCTGCGCGAGGCAACATCGATGGTGCTGTTGGAGACGAGCTCGAAATTGCGTTCGATCTTCTTGTTGACGAGGATGTAGATGTCCATCTTCGCGGTGCCCGGCAGGCGGCTACCCTGGAACAGCAGGGCTTCCGGCAGCGTCAGCACCGGCGCCGTCACGCCGCCATCGACATGCATCTCCTGAAACCTGCGGCCCTCGCCTTCGGCATCGATCATGATCGGAGGAAACACCAGGGGAATGCTGGCGGAGGCCGCCATCACGTCGCGAAATAGCTTTAGGGCCTCGGGTGTTCCGACCGCTGCGATCCTGCCCATGTCCCAGATCGCGGTGCGCTGGGTGTCGAGATCGGTCGTCACCACCAAGAGCTTTCGGCCCTTGGCGTTCTCGCGCGCGACCTGGGCCATGATTTCCGGCCCGACATAGCGGGCGACGAGCTCGCGCAGCCGCGTGTTGCCGAACAGGCCGGAGCCGAACAGCACGCGCATGATGCTGGGATCGTTCAAGAGGCTCTCGGCGATGCCGCTGGTGTAGACCTCCTTCAGCGTGTCGTCATATTGCGAGCCGAGGAACGCAAAGGGCGCGATCAGGCCCCCGGTGCTCACGCCGGAGACGACCGAGAAGGTGGGACGGGTTCTGGCCGCGCTCCAGCCGTTGAGCACGCCGACGCCATAGGCGCCGTCGGCACCGCCGCCGGATAGGGCCTGATAGCTTCGGGTGGCGGTGCTGGTGTCTTTCTCGAAGCTGAATTTCGTG
>NZ_JBFULT010000293.1:0-9311 GCF_054049755.1 Bradyrhizobium sp. P5_C11_2 | reverse complement strand
GACCAATGGCCAGGTCGAGCGCATGAACCGGACCCTCAAGGACGCGACCGTCAAGCGCTACCACTACGACAGCCACGACCAACTGCGGGAACACCTCGCCGCTTTCCTGGATGCCTACAACTTCGCCCGGCGGCTCAAGACCCTACGCGGCCTCACGCCATACGAAGCGACCTGCCGAGCCTGGGCAGACGACCCAGGCCGGTTCAGATACGACCCAACCCATCTCACCTCGGGACTGAACAGCTAGGGTCGGCGGCGCGTCCGAGCAAATTACCCTACTTGACCATCAATGCGCTGCAGAACCTAATTGGACAGGATGCACACGGATCGTGAGATCTGCGCAGTTCGACGCGAGCAATTGGTCTGGTGGTAGGACACCCTCATGCATCAGGGCAAAGCGGCCGCTGTGATCGGGATCGGGCCGGGGCTCGGACTCGCGATTGCCCGCCGCTTCGCCCGCGAGGGTTTCTCCGTGGTTGGGCTGGCCCGCACGCCCGACAGACTGCCCATTGAGGCCGGGATCGAGGTTCGCAAAGCCGATGCTGCCGACACCGCCGGCATCGACGCTGCCTTGCGTTCTATCGAGGCTGAGCGCGGGCCAGTCGAGGTCCTGGTCTATAACGCTTACAGCGTCAGCGTTGGTCTTCCAGGCACACTCAACCCAGAGGACCTCGCAGCCGATTTGCGGGTGAATGTGGTCGGCGCCTATGCGGCAGCTCGGACGATGCACGGCTTCATGGCGCCCCGCGGGCGCGGCAGCATCATCCTGACCGGCGGCGGTCTCGCCATCGACCCCCGGCCTTGGCCGAGTGCGTTCTCCTTTTCTGCCGGGAAGGCCGCCCTGCGCAACCTGGCGTACTCGCTCTCGGAGGTGTTCAAGGCCGATGGCGTAGCCTTAGCCACCGTGACGGTCGCCGGCAGGATCCAGGAGGGTACACCGTTCGCACCCGATCTGATCGCCGACGCCCTCTGGCGCATGTACATCGAGGCGGAGAACGCCGGGCCTGAGGTGATGTTTACAGGAGGCTGACCGGCACCACGTTCGTTAGGGTGGTTGTTCGGAGCCCCGGTCATAGGTGGTGATGGCCCAGAAGATGCCAAGCTTCGATGAGCGTCTGGCCCACGAGTTTGTCCAGGGCCTGATGCAGTCAGCGATCGACCGAGGGCTCGATCCGGCCGCTCGCCTTCAACAGTTTCGCACGCTGCAACAGGCGGCGATCGTGATGTCGCGAGACCCTGCCGTAGCCCAAGCTGCCGAGCATCTCGTCCGTGCGATCGACCTGACCCTACAAGAGCTGGCTGCCGTTCAATCGTAGGCCGAGGCAGCTCACCGGCGCGGATGCCCACGGCTCGGACCGTATGGGCTGGAAGGGTTGGAAATCCGATCGTCAACGCGCGCTCGGCTCAGCTGCCGAACTTGATGGTGAAGCGTGCCCGGTTACCACTCAGCGGAATAACGCCGAGCAGTTCGCCTTGGCCATTCGGCAGCCGGCCGGAGACGATATGTGTCCACTCGCCCTTCGACTGGTTGAAGTCGGCGGGCAGGCCGGAGACCATCAGCGACGGCTGCTCGACCACCAACCGCATGACCGTGCCGTCCGCTCCCTTCGTTTCCTTGAACACCGCGTCACGGTACGTGACCAAGCCGCAACGCAGGGTGAGAGGTGGCAGCGTATCCCTCGCGTTGAGGTAGCGGCCTTCCAGGCGGATCGTGTTGTCATCCTGCTGGCTCATCAGCGCTCCCATGTTGGGCACATGCGCCGGCCGGGTCTGGCCGCGCTCAACCGTCAACGCGCTGCGCAGCCTTTCCGCCAAACCAAGCTGCCGGCGGTCTGCATCCGCGATCGGTCGCGTCCGCCCCCTAACTCTGCGCCGACCAGATGTGCTGCGAATGTCGACTATTCGATCGTTTATCTGACGTCAGGGTCGTTCGTCGGACGCAGGCTCACGGAACCAGATCAAAGCGAACCTTCGTGGTCTGCGCATTGTGGGATCAGCTGACGCCGCGATGACCCGCTGGCCCGTGCAGACTACGCTGCGATCATCGATCGGATGCGAGCGGCCATCGTTTCGATCGCAAACGGCTTCGTCAGCACCGCCATGCCGGGCGCGAGATACCCGTTACCGACCACTGCGTTCTCGGCGTAGCCGGTGATGGACAGGACCTTCAGGCCCGGCCGCGTGGTGCGGCCGGCATCAGCCATCTGTCGCCCGTTCATCCCGCCCGGTAGGCCCACATCGGTGACCAGCAGGTCGATCCGCACGTCCGATTGCAGCAGCTTGAGGCCGGTGGCACTGTCGCCCGCCTCTAGGGCGGTATAGCCGAGATCGGCCAAGATGTCGGTCACCAGCATGCGCACGGTGGGCTCGTCGTCGACAATCAGCACGGTCTCGCCCTGGTCGGAGCGAGACAGCGCTACCTCGTGCGCTGGGCCGTCGTCGTCCTCGACCTCACCATAGTGACGCGGAAGGTAGATGCACCCGGTCGTACCCTTGCCGACCTCGGAGTAGATACGCACCTGCCCGCCCGACTGCTGAGCAAAGCCGTAGATCATGCTCAAGCCGAGCCCCGTACCTTGACCCATGGGCTTGGTGGTGAAGAACGGCTCGAACACCCGGGCGATGACGTCCGGTGGCATGCCAGTGCCGGTGTCCGTCACGCAGAGCGAGAGGTACTGCTCCTCCGGTAGGTCGTGCTGACGCGCGGCTCGGTCGTCCATCCACCTGTTGGCGGTCTCGATGGTAATGCGCCCACCATCCGGCATGGCGTCGCGGGCGTTGATACACAGGTTGAGGAGCGCCTTCTCGAGTTGGGGCGGGTCGACGAGAGCGGGCCATATCCCCGACGCGCCAACAACCTCGATCGGGATGGCTAGGCCGACCGTGCGCTGGATCAGCTCCTGCATGTTCGTGACCAGCCGGTTCACGTTGGTGGGCTTCGGGTCCAGGGTCTGACGCCGCGAGAAGGCGAGCAGGCGGTGGGTCAGGGCAGCCGCGCGCTTCGAGGCTCCCTGGGCCGCCGCCATGTAGCGCTCGACATCGTTGAACCGGCCCTGCTGCATCCGAGTCTGCATCAGCTCCAGTGAGCCGGAGATGCCGACGAGCAGGTTGTTGAAGTCGTGCGCGAGGCCGCCCGTCAATTGGCCGACCGCCTCCATCTTCTGAGCTTGGCGCAGAGCATCCTCGGACTGGGCTAACGCCTCCGCGGTTACCCGCTCGGCCGTGATGTCACGGCCGACGGCATGGATGAACCGGTCCTCCGGCACCGCGATCCAGGACAGCCAGCGATAGCTCCCGTCCCGGTGACGGTACCGGTTCACGAACCTCGGCGTCGTGTGACCTGCGCCAGCCGACCCGCTTCCCTGGTGGTCGCATCAACGTCATCGGGATGGACGAACTCGAGGAATGAACGCCCTTTCAACTCAGCGGGCGTCCATTCGAACAGGTGCGTCCAGGCGGGGTTGACCGCTTCAATGACCCCGTTGAAGCCGGCCACCAGCATGACGTCTGTCGACAACCGCCACATGCGGTCCCGTTCGGCCGTGCGCTCGGCGACCTGGGCCTCCAAGGTCGCGTTGAGTTCGCGCAGCTCCGTCTCGCTGCGCCGCAGACGGTCATCGGCCTCTTTGCACGCGGTGATGTCGATGGCTGTGCCAAGCGCCCGCACGCACCGACCAGTCTCGTCGAACATGCCCCGGCCCTTGGCCGCGACCCAGCGCACAACACCGTCCTCCTTGCCGATCGTGCGGTATTCCACGTCGTAGGTGGTGCGCCGCATCGGATCGAGGGCGGAGGCGAAGGCGGCGGCGGTCGCGTCGTGGTCGTCGGGATGCAGACCAGCGTAGAAGTCCGCCATATCGCCAGGGACGTTCGGAGAGATGCCGAACATCGCCTTGGTGCGATCCGACCAAGTCAGCAGACCCGTGAGGAGGTCGAGGTCCCAGGTCCCGATTTCGGCCACCTCGACGGCGAGCTGATGCGACTGCTCACTGAATTCGAGCCGTTCCTCGTTGACGCGCCGCTCAGCCGTCAGAGCGGCGTTCTCGCCCTCCAGGGTCGCCAACCGCTCGCGCTCAACCGTGACGTCGAGTTTGCGCCAAGTAGGTCGACGCAGCGGGAGCGAGCTGGGGCTGCGCGACGGATCTGAGGCCGAGCCGTCCCGCGGCTCGGACAGGCAGAGCGCCGGCCAGCAAACGGCAGACCGCCACGCGCCGGACGTGTCTCGCCTGAAAGGGTCCTGCAGCTCCGAGCCCCGGTTCGCCTAGCGGCACGACATGATGCGCGCTGCGCGACCTGTATAAGTTTCGGTGTTGCCGCTCGGTCATCGCTCCCACCCCGGTGAACAGTTCAATCCTGCGGCAGTCAGGGAAGGACCGCTTTATGGACCGCCGTGCCGTCACCATTCTGCTGGCCACGATTGCTCTCTCAGCCTGCCAATCCAGTGCACCGGCTGTCCAGCAGGCTGTGCTATCGTCACAGGACATCGGCCGCCTCCGAGCTGATCGCGACGCTGGAAGCATCTCCTACTCTGAATGGGCGCAACGCACCGGTGCAGTCGCACGAGCACGGATGCAGCTAAGCCCGGTCGAGGAGGAGGCTATTCAGCACCGTCTGGAACTCGCCCACCGCGTCGATGCAGGCTTGCTGACGCCGGAGCAGTTCGAGGCTGAGAGCGCCCTTACTCTGCAGCGGACGAAGGCTGGCAAGACAAGCAGCTGAGCGACCCGACCTACGATCTGCGCCGCTAAGCGTAGGGCCTACCAAACAGGTCACCCCGCGCCTTCCTGCGGAACAGTGTGCGCAACCGCCTGCGCCGATGCTCGGGCCGGTCATGGATCATGTGGCAGCGTTGGCAGAAGGCCGCGAGGTTCGCGTCCGCGTTGTTGGCCGTGTTGTGGTCCCTGTGAGCCGCAGCCAGCACCACGTGCGTCCTCCGCACGATCCGGAGCAGGTCGGCAGCGCCGGCCTTGATCCGGATCCGCCTGCCTCGCCCGTTACACCAGGAGCCCGCATCGGCATGCCGTGATCTGCCGTGAGGCTGACATGAATGGCGCTCGATTTGCGCAGTGGCGCAAATTGCCCTTGCACCGTCGATTTACCGCCACTACGATAATCCCATGGCGGCGACGTGGGACGAACCGAAGCGGCTCGCGAACCTAGCCAAGCATGGGCTGGATTTCGCCGACTTCGATTCCTGCTTCCACGGCGAAACCGCCCTAATTCTTCCGAACCGCCCCAGCCGTACCGGCCGACGCCGTTACCTACTGATCGGCGAGTGGAATGGTGAGCGGGTGGTTGCCGTGATCGCGTCGCCTCTCGGCATAGAAGCGCTGTCCCTGGTCAGCCTTCGCTATGCCGACCCTGAGGAAAGGGAGAGCTATGCACGACACTGCGCCGAAGCATGAGGATCCCGGCCCAGGCTACACGCAAGAAGACTGGGACGAGGTATCCGACAACCTGAAGGTCACGGCCGAAGAAATGGCCGCGATGCGCCCTGCCCGTGAGGTGCCGGAGGTCTATGATCTGCTGCCGAAGCGGGGGCGGCCGAAGCTGCCGAACGCCAAGGTCAACCTCACTCTGCGGGTAGATCCGCAGGTGCTGGAAGGCTACCGCGCCACGGGCGACGGCTGGCAGGTCCGCATGCATGAGGATCTGCAGGCTGGGCTAGACCGGCGGATGATGGAAGTCCTGAACCGCGCCAACCCCGTGGTCCCGCTCTCGCGTCCCGGCAAGCAGACCGCATGAGCCGCTTGCATCGCCCCGGCGGCTATCCTGCCGGGGCAGGCTTGCGATCGGCTTCCTCAGCCGCGACCGCCTCCACCGGGGCGATGACGTTCTCCAGTTCGGAGACCTGTCGGAGCGCGCTCCCGGCCGGCAAGCGGTCATGCTCGGCCATCGCCAGGATGAGCGTGCGCTGGTGCGCCTTGAGGCGGTCGAGAAGGGCGTTGAGCTTGTCGGGCATGGGCGGGCTTTAGCGGCGAGGGTAGGACTCGACAACCTAATCGTCTCGACACCTGCTTTGGCGAGCGCCATTGTCGGTTGATGGCGACTCGACACATACGAGCTTGCGGAGCCGTACTCGGCCTCCTGCTATTCGCTAGCCCGAGCACCTCCCGAGATGACGTTTCACCCGCGGTGCGAGACTGGCTGTCAGCATTCATTACGAAGATCGACGAGGCGGACGGTGGCCGCCGTCAATCCATCGCCAGCAAGACAGGTGGTACTGTGGTGGTGCGTGTCGAGGTCGCCGCGGATGGGGTGGTAAAACGAGCCGAGATCGAACGAAGCTCGGGCTCGCGCGCTCTTGATCAGCGAGCACTCGATGTCGTGCGAGCTGTCAGCCCGCTTACCTCTCCGCCGGCCGAACTGCTTGCCGGAGCGGATGTCACCAACCTTAGCTTTCCACTTCAGCTTAGGCGTTGAGGGGCCACGACAACCGCCGTCCCTCGCCTTCAGTCCGTGTGGTGTGACGCCCGTTCTCTTGCCGTAGCCGCTACCGTACAGCTGCCGCGTCCAGCCGTAGGCTGCCCGCCCGCGACCGGGCCTAACGTCGGCTTGCCATCCCTCCGGCATTCAAGCCTGCGGATCCACCACGTAGGCCATCCATGTCCTCGCCCAGCCCAGCCCAGGACAGGGCGGTTCAAGTCGAGAGGCCGGATAGCTCATGAAAAAACCCGCCGACCTGAGGCGACGGGTTATTGCAGGGTCCACACTCTTCAATCCGGCCGGCAATTGACCGCTCGAAGGGCCACTACCCCTGCCGGTCGTGGTTGGGTGGACCGTCCTGGTCCGCATCGGCAATGCGCGATGTTCGGGGGCTGGTGCCGTGATGTCTCATGGCGAACCTCCTCTCCGGTGTCGCCGCCGCATACGATGCGCGCCGAGACCTTCAGGCTAGGAGTGTCCGCCCGGGATAGCAAGGGCCGGACTGTTTGGCCTACTCGCAGACGGGCACGCGGCGGATGTGCTCGACACCGTAGCGATCAGAGCCGATCCGCCTTTGGAGGTGGTGGAGGTGCATCCGCATCATCGTCGTCCGGCGACAGAGGATCGCCACGATGCAGCGGCCATCCAACATCATTGTCGTCATCGTCATCTGGCGCCGGCCGGAGGCGATCCTTTGGCGGTGAGGGCCGGTCGAGATCGCCGCTTGGCGGCGGGGGACGCTGCTCTTCGAGGGGCTGTGCCGAGGCCCCAACTGCAGCAAGGGCCGAGAGGACGGCGCCAGCGAGAAGTACGCGCATGTGGCCGTTCCTCATCCCCGGTGCCCCTCGTGACGCCAGAGCGCGACCGCGCCGCGCCGAGCCTTATAGGTCTACCGAAGGGTCGTTTCGAGACCGCCCTGGCCTTCCGGGGAGAATGCGTAGATCAGCACCCCATCCGGCCCTTAGTTCCGATGCATCTCGGCTCGCCAAAGGCTGTCGGCGGCTGCCACGGCGCACTCCGTGAGGGCGAGGCGGGCAGGGTCCGGTGAGGATGAGAGCTGAGCGTTCATCTCAGCCAACGTGCCGAACATGCGGAAGGTCCGTCTCGACACCCGCCCCGCCGCTCGCCATCTTGAGTGTATGCCCGACCAGCGTGGCCGAACCTACGATCCGACGAAAAGCCCGCCCCGCGCAGCCAGCGTAACCGTGCTATCTCGCAAGAATGAGCGACGCCGATACTTTCCGTGAATTGTGGGCCCTGCTGGACGCCGATCCAGCCGTATCCCAGATGCAGACACCGGAAGAATGGAAGGCCGCGGTAAGTGCAGCGATCGATGCGTTGATCGACGAACCAGAAGTGATCATCCCCATGCCGGATGACATCGGCGACCTTGGGCAACCGAGCCCCAGGCAGACCAAGGTTCCGAAGCTGCCAGGTTAAAGCGTGATATCCACCTTGCCTCGACACCCGCCCCGACGTTCGCCAGTATGAGCGCGGCGCCTCCCTTGTCAGACACCGCGCACGCCCGCGCCACGCAACATCCCGAAGAAATACCTCGTGGGACCGATCAATCGCCGCCGCCGACGCCTGGACCCCATTCGCACCCAACCTCGACCCGGCCGAACAATGCGCCCACCTCCGCAGCCTGCGCGCCGACGAGCGCTTATCGACTGCCCACACGAGGCGTAGGTGGAGAGCCGCAGGCGGGTCGCTAGCTGTCGGGTTAGATACCCACGCTTGCCGCGCCCGCTTCAGCCGCCTGCTTTACGGTGGCTCCGTCCCGCAGCGCCATGGCTATCGCGGTCGACGTGGCGTCGACGGCAAGTGCCCGATCCTCTCCGTAATCGTAGGGGCTGTTCTCACCGGAACTCAGCCTCGCATGGTAGTTGTCCGGAAAATTCCTATCCATCCGCATCTTCAGCATGTTAGCAGCGGCATGATAGTCGTCTTCGAAGTTTCTGGTCTTTGTAGCGGTTTCGTCCACGTAAGCCCCGGTCTCTTTCTCCTTAGCCATAGCGGTGCTTCTTCGCTCATATTCGCTTCCAAGAAAAAACTGCAAAATCCTGGAGATCAGCCAGCTGATAATGTTCATCGGGGTATCCTGATCGGGCAGCGGCGGCCGCGCCCTGTCGTAGAAAACAACGCATCCCGACGGACTTCGGACCCCAAGGCGTTGCCTCGACCCGGCCGAGCAGCGCGCCGCCTCCGCGTGATCCGCTGGAACGCAGAAGTCCGGCGCGGGGACGGCAGCATCCAACGCAGACCAGCAGGCTCAGTTGCGGCAGACCGTTGGCCGGGCCACCGGCATGGGAGCCGGGATGGGCTTGTCGCAAACCGTGGGGTAGGTAGCAGGAGAGGCTGGTTCGACCGCGGCTTCAGATTTCCTTAACCTTTTGAAGTCCGAAGCAGACCTCGAGCAGCCGGTTCTGCTCCCGGACGGTCCAGGGGCCGGCAAAGCCGAAGCCTTTGCGCAGCCACAGCATGGCCTCGAAGCCGCAGATCGTGCGCCGGGCCGTGTTGAACGAGCGGAAGCCGCCGACCCGAGGCATCRCTCGCTTGACCCGGAAGTGGTCGCTCTCGATCCCTTGCTGCAGGTGCTTGGTGACGTAGTGCACCGGCACTCTTGGCAGCAGGCCCTCCTTACGGCTCTCGGTGATGGCCGGCGGGTAAGGACCAGCACCATCCGTGCCGATCCGGTCCGGGGCGAGAAGCGGCTGATCCTGGAGCATCTTGCGGAAGAAGCGCTTGGCGGCGTCGAGATCCCGGTTGGCGGTGAGCAGGAAATCCACCGACGTGCCGTGCTTGTCGATGGCGCGGTAGAGGTAGCGCCACTCACCCCGCACCTTGATGTAGGTCTCGTCGATCCGGATAGAGCCGCAATGAGG
>NZ_JBFULT010000292.1:0-9316 GCF_054049755.1 Bradyrhizobium sp. P5_C11_2 | reverse complement strand
CTCCCAGCCGGCGCGGGCTGCTGCGATATCGCGGGCGCGGTCCTGCGTCTCCCAGGTAAAGCCTTCGCCCATCGCATGGAACTGGCAGAGATCGCCGAAATGGCCGGTGAGCAGGCGCCGCTCGCCGGTGTCCCAGGCGCCCTTGATGAACTGCACGACGGCGCAGGGGAAGCCATGGGCAACACAGCGGACGACCATGCCGAAGGCGGAGGAGGACTTGCCCTTGCCGGCGCCGGTGTGGACGATGATGAGGCCCTTTTCGCCGCTCTTGGTCGCCATGATCTTGTCGCGGGCGACCTTCTTCTTCGCCATTTTCGCAGCGTGGCGGGCGTCGGTTTCCTCGGCCGTCTGGGGATCCGGTTCAGGCGTCATCGGACAGGGTCCTTCGGCTTGACAAGTGGCGGCCGGGGGCAAATGGTGGGCCGGCGTTGGTTCCTGTCCTATGACAGGCGAAGAGGGAATGCGATAGGGTCCGAATCGGCAAGATTTGGGTCCAAAATGCAGCCGCCCCCGCGACCGTGACCGGAGAGATGCCCAAAGCCACTGATCCCTCGCGGGATCGGGAAGGCGGGGATCGTAGGGCAAAACCCTGCTCCGCAAGCCGGGAGACCTGCCAGCGCGGAAGTTTTGGACCGGCGGACGGGGTGTTCCGCGACGGGGAAGCGGGCCTCCGCAAGTCAGGGTCCGTGCGCCTCATCGCCTCCCGCTATTTTTCCTGGAAGGGGCGATGACCGTCACACTTCACGTCTGCATCACCTGCCGTGCCGGCCAGACGCTTAGCGAGGGCGAGATCGCGCCGGGCAAGCGCCTGCATGGTGCGATCCTCGACGCCGGCGTACCCGAGGGCGTCAACGTGGTTCCCGTCGAATGCCTGTCGGCCTGCAGCCAGGGCTGCTCGGTCGCGCTGAGCGCGCCCGGCCGCTGGTCCTATGTCTACGGCCGCCTGTCCGATGCCCATGCGAGCGACGTGGTCGCGGGTGCTGCGGCGTATGCGGCCGCGCCCGACGGCATCGTGCCATGGCGCAGCCGTCCCGAAATCTTCCGCAAGCAGTCGCTTGCCCGCATTCCCCCCATTGCCGTTGTGCCAGAGGCCGCAGAATGAACTCGCTCGCAAAAGTCCCGGTCACGGTCGTCACCGGTTTCCTCGGCTCCGGCAAGACGACGCTGATCCAGCATCTGCTTGCCAACGCCAACGGCAAGAAGCTCGCGGTACTCGTCAACGAGTTCGGCAGCGAAGGCGTCGATGGCGAGATCTTGAAATCCTGCGCCGACGCCAATTGCCCGGAGGAGAACATCGTCGAGCTCGCCAATGGCTGCATCTGCTGCACCGTCGCCGATGATTTCATCCCGACCATGGAGCTGCTGCTGGCGCGGCCCGTGAGGCCCGATCACATCCTGATCGAGACCTCGGGACTGGCGTTGCCGAAGCCGCTGCTCAAGGCATTTGACTGGCCCGAAATCCGTTCGCGCATCACGGTCGACGGCGTGATCGCGCTCGCCGACGCGGAGGCCGTTGCCGCCGGACGCTTCGCCCCGGATCCCGACGCCGTCGAAGCGCAGCGCGCGGCTGACGGGAATCTCGATCACGAGACGCCGCTGTCGGAAGTGTTCGAGGACCAGATCGCCTGCGCCGACATCGTGCTGCTGACCAAGGCGGATCTTGCCGGCAGCGCCGGGCTCGAAATGGCCAGGGCGGCGATCATCGCCGAGATGCCTCGCCGCGTGCCGATGCTGGCGATCACCGACGGTGCGATCGATGCGCGCGTCATCCTCGGTCTGGGAGCTGCGGCGGAGAATGATCTTGCCGCGCGTCCCTCGCATCATGACGGCGAGGAGGACCACGAGCATGACGACTTTGCCTCCGTCGTGATCGACCTTCCGGAGGTCACGGATATCGATGCGCTGGTCGCATCGATCCAGCGTCTCGCGCGCGAGCAGAACGTGCTGCGGGCCAAGGGTTATATTGCCGTCGCGGGCAAGCCGATGCGCCTGCTGCTTCAGGCCGTTGGCGAGCGGGTGCGGCACCAGTTCGACAAGCCCTGGGCTGCCGGCGCGCGGCGGTCAAAGCTCGTCGTGATCGGCGAGCACGGCGATATCGACGAGGCCGCGATAAGAGCGGGACTTGGTATCTCAAGGCTTGGTATCTGATGCACGTCGTCTTCCGCGAGAGCCGCGGTCTCGAGGAGACCGCGACGCCAAGGGACATCGGCCAGGATCCGGCCGATCTCGTGGTGCTCTCGTTCTCGGACTCCGATCTGGCTGCGTTTGCGGCAGGCTGGCGCCGCGGGCGCGACAGCCTGCCGTCGCTGCGGCTGGCCAATCTCGCGGAACTGCGTCATCCACTCTCGGTCGACACTTATATCGAGCGCACGCTGTCGCAGGCGCGCGGCATTCTGCTGCGCCTGATCGGCGGTGAGTCCTATTGGGCCTACGGACTTGCGGCCCTGCATCAACTGGCGAAGGACCGCGGCATCGTGCTGGCGGTGCTGCCGGCCGATGGCCGTGACGACACGCGCCTGGACGCATACTCCACCTTGCCGGTTTCGACGCTGCGGCGGCTCAAGGTGCTCTGCGACACCGGCGGCCCGGTCGCAGCCCAAGCCGCGATCGCGCAGCTTGCGCTGGCTTCGGGCCTGTATGCCGGTCCGGTCGCCGGCGAGATGACCGTGCCCGAGATGGGTTTTTACGATCCCGCACGCGGCGTCATTGCAGCACCGCCGAGCTCCGATGCAAGGCCGCGTGCGCTCGTGACCTTCTATCGCTCCTATCTCACCGCCGCCGATACCGGCCCGGTCGATGCGCTGATCGCGGCGCTGCGCGAGAAGGGCTTTGACGCCTATGGTGTGTTCGCCACCTCGCTGAAGGCTGCAGGCGTTGCGGATTGGCTGCAGGCGCATCTTGCGCAAACGCCTCCCGCTGCGATCGTCAATGCGACGGCGTTTTCGGCGGTCGGCGACGACGGCACGACGCCGTTCGATGCCGCTCCGTGCCCTGTCTTTCAGGTCGCACTCTCCACCGCGCGGCGCGAGGACTGGAGGGAGTCGCTGCGCGGCCTGTCGCCCGGCGATCTCGCGATGCATGTGGTGCTGCCCGAGGTCGACGGCCGCCTGTTCGCGGGCGTGGTGAGTTTCAAGTCGGCCGCGATGCGCGATCCCGATCTGCAATTCTCGCATCTTGCTCATCGCCCGGACGAAGAGCGCGTGAAGGCTGTCGCGGCGCGCGTGGCCGCCTGGCGGCGGCTCGCAGACAAGCAGACAGGTGAGAAGCGGCTGGCGATCGTGCTTTCGAACTATCCGGGACGCCCGCACCAGATCGCGCATGCGGTTGGTCTCGACGCGCTTGCCTCGGTCGAGGCATTGCTGGTTGACCTGGCCGAGACCGGCTTCGATGTTGAGCCGGCCCCTGCGCTTGGCGAGACCATGCTGAAGCGGCAATTGACCTGGAGCACTGCCGACTACCGTGCGGCGGTGTCGCGTCTTCCGCAAGCGTTGCAGGACGATCTGGCGCAAGCCTGGGGCGCGCCGGAGGATGATCCGAACTGCCGCGATGGTGTGTTCCATTTCGCCGCGATTCGATGCGGCCGATCGATCATCGCGGTTCAGCCTGAGCGTGGCGAAGCGAGCACGCGCGATGCCGACTATCACGATCTCGCCCGCACGCCGCGCCACGCTTATGTCGCGTTCTATCTCTGGCTCAGGGAACAGGGCATCGATGCCGTCCTGCACATGGGCGCGCATGGCACGCTGGAATGGCTGCCCGGAAAATCCGTGGCGCTGTCGCCGGCCTGCTGGCCGGAAGCACTGGTCGGCGATCTCCCCGTCATCTATCCCTTCATCGTCAATGACCCCGGCGAGGCCGCGCAGGCGAAGCGGCGCACTGGCGCGGTTACGATCGGCCATCTGCCGCCGCCGCTTGCGGCGTCCGCCGTGCCGGACGGCCTGCGCCGGCTCGAACAACTGCTTGACGAATACTCGACCGCCGATGGCCTCGATCCCGCCCGCCGCCAGCGCCTGATCGCTGCGATCCGCGACGAGGCCCGTGTGGCAGGGCTTGAGCACGATCTCGGCCTCGATGCGTCGGCCGCGCCGGCCGAAGCCATCCCGCGGATCGATCGCTTCGTCTGCGACCTCAAGGAGAGCCAGTTCGGTGACGGCCTGCACGTGTTCGGCCGCGGCGCCTGTGGCGAGGCGGAGCGGGATGCGCTACGCGCCGCGCTTGCGGGACGGCGCGTTGCGCCGGGGCCGTCCGGCTCGCCCTATCGCGGACGGCAGGACGTGCTGCCGACGGGACGCAATCTCTTTGCCGTTGATCCGCGCGCGGTGCCGACGCCGTCGGCGCATGCGCAGGGAATCAAACTCGCGGAAGAGCTGCTGCGGCGTCATTTGCAGGATCATGGCGACTGGCCGAAAGGCCTCGTGATCGACCTCTGGGGTTCGGCCACGATGCGCACGGCCGGCGAGGAATTCGCCATGGCGCTGCATCTGGCCGGCCTTGCGCCGCGCTGGGATCACGCCTCCGGCCGCGTGACCGGCTACGACATCATCGCGCCGGCCGAGCTTGGCCGCCCCCGCATCGACGTCACGCTGCGGCTGTCGGGCCTGTTCCGCGATGTCTTCGCCGGCCTTGCGCAATTGTTCGAGGCGGCGGCCGAAGCGCTTGCGGCGCGCGAGGGTGAGGGCGACGAGAATCCATACCGGCATCGCGCATCCCGCGTGTTCGCGCCGCGCCCCGGACAATACGGCGTTGGGCTGTCGGCGATTCCCGATGACTTCACATCCGACACGCGAGAGGCCGCCGGCGAGGCCTGGCTGTCGGCCTCGTCCTGGGCGTTCTCCGCCGACGGGGCGATCAAGCCCGATCGCGCCGGCATCGAACAGCGGCTCGCATCTGCCGACGCCTTCGTCCACGTTCAGGACCTGCCGGAAACGGATCTGCTGCTCGCAGCCGACTATGCGGCGCATGAAGCAGGCATTGCCGCCGCCGCCGAAAGGCTCGGCGCGTCTGCGCCGTCGCTCTATCATCTCGACGCGACGCGCCCCGAGCAGCCGCGCGCACGGACTCTGACGGAAGAAATTTCACGCGTCGTCCGTGCGCGTGCGGCCAATCCGGCCTGGATTGCCGGCATGATGCGCCATGGTTTTCGCGGCGCCGCCGAGATCACCGCGACACTCGAGCACATGGCCGCCTTCGCCCATCTGGCCGGCGCCGTGCCGCCGCATCTGTTCGATCTCTACTACGACGCCACACTCGGCAGTGACGACGTCCGCGACTTCATGGCGCAGGAAAATCCGGCGGCTCTGGCCGCGATGGAGATCTGCTTCACGCGACTGCATGAGGCTTCACTCTGGCGAACGCGCCGCAATTCGATCGCGGCCGCGCTGCGGGAGGCGTCATGAGCGCCGTTGCGATCAAGGGCTGGTGTCCCGGTGCGCTGCGGCCGATGCAATCGGGCGATGGGCTGGTGGTCCGGGTGCGCCCGTACGGCGGACGGCTCGATGCGGCGCAGATCTCCGGGCTTGCGCATCTGGCCGAACGTCATGGCAACGGACTGATCGACGTGACCAGCCGCGCCAATCTCCAGATCAGGGGCGTCAGCGACACCAGCCATCGGCTGCTGCTCGACGGGCTCGCGCAGCTGGCGCTGCTCGATCCGGACGCCGATACCGAAGCGCGGCGCAACATTCTGGTGACGCCGTTCTGGCGCGACGGCGACGAGACCCAATCGCTCGCCGCCGAGCTCGAAGCGGCGCTCGAGGAGAGCGTGCTTGCGCTTCCAACGAAGTTCGGCTTTGCGATCGATGACGGCGCCTCGCGCGTGCTCGCCGGCGATTCCGCGGACGTGCGGATCGAGCGCGATCGCACCGGCGGACTGCTGGTGCGGGCCGATGGTGCCAAGTTCGGCCACTCCGTCGGACGCGGCGAGGCTGTGACTGCCGCACTCGCGCTTGCCAATTGGTTCGTGACATCGGGCGGTGCCAGGGGCGGGCGAGGGCGGATGGCGACGCATCTTGCCGCAGGCGGTGTCCTGCCTGACGCGTTGTGCGGTGAGGTCGAGCCGGCGCCGATCATGGCCGCGGCGCGCCCCGACCTTTATCCGCAAGGCGCGATGGTCGGCGTTGCCTTCGGGCAAATGCCGCATGCGACCCTCAACCAGTTCGCCGGTTGCGGACATGCGTTGCGCATGACGCCATGGCGCATGGTGTTGAGCGAGGGCAAGCGGACGATGCCGTCTGCGGCCGGCCTCATCACCGAGGCCTACGATCCGGCGCTGCGTGTCATCGCCTGTAGCGGCGCGCCGCGTTGTCGCGAGGCCCATGCCGACACCCGCGCTCTGGCGGCGGCGCTTGCGCCGAACATCGGCGCAGCTGCGCGGCTTCACGTCTCGGGCTGCGCAAAGGGCTGCGCCCATTCCGGCGTGGCCGCGGTCACGTTGGTCGCGACCGGCGCGGGCTTCGATCTCGTGCGCGGCGGATCGACGCGCGATGAGCCTGTCATGCGTGGATTGAATCGCGACGACATCGTCAGAAATCCCTCCATTCTGCTGGGAGGGCACTGATGCCGCATGTCTACGAGACCGATGGCGCTGCGATCTACCGGCAATCCTTTGCCACGATCCGGGCCGAGGCCGATCTGTCGCGCTTCACGCCCGACGAGGAACAGGTCGTGGTCCGGATGATCCATGCCGCCGGCCTGGTGGGCCTGGAGGCGCATGTCCGCTTCACGCCGGGCATGGCCGCATCTGCGCGCGCCGCGTTGCAGAAGGGCGCGCCGATCCTGTGCGACGCGCGCATGGTCTCGGAGGGAGTTACCCGTGCAAGGCTGCCGGCGGGCAATGAGGTCATCTGCACGCTCGGCGACGCGGCCGTTCCTGCGCTTGCGCAATCCATGCGCAACACGCGCTCGGCGGCGGCGCTGGAGCTGTGGCGGCCGCATCTCGACGGAGCGATCGTCGCGATCGGCAACGCGCCGACCGCGCTGTTTCATCTCCTCAACATGCTGGAGGACCGCGACTGCCCGCGGCCGGCGGCGATCATCGGTTGTCCCGTCGGCTTCGTCGGCGCCGCCGAATCCAAGGCCGCGCTGATGGCAAATCCGCCGGTGCCGGCGCTGACGGTCGAGGGCCGCCTCGGCGGCTCCGCGATCACCGTTGCCGCCGTGAACGCGCTGGCGAGCCGGAGCGAATAGCGATGGGACGCATCATCTGCTGCGGTCTCGGCCCCGGTGATCCCGATCTGATGAGCGTGCGCGCTGATCGGACGGTGCGCGGCGCGAAGCACGTCGCCTATTTCCGCAAGAAGGGCCGGCCCGGCCAGGCCCGCCGGATCGTCGAAGGCATGCTCGCAGGCGACGTCACCGAATACCCGATGGAATATCCGGTCACCACGGAGATCGCGTTCGATAGCCCCGACTATGTCCAGCTGCTCGCCGGCTTCTACGACGAGTGGGCGGAGCGCCTGGCTCGTCTGGCCCGCGCGGTCGACGTCGTCGTGCTCTGCGAGGGCGATCCTTACTTTTACGGCTCCTTCATGCATCTGCACACGCGCCTGCAAAATCGCGTCGAGATCGAGGTGATCGCGGGCATTCCCGGCATGGTGGGCTGCTGGAACGGCGTCGGCCAGCCGATCGCGCTCGGCGACGACGTGACGACGGTGCTGATGGGGACGCTGGCCGAGGACGAGCTTGAACGGCGGATGCGGGATTCCGATGCGCTGGTCATCATGAAGACCGGCCGCAATCTTGCAAAAGTGCGCCGCGCGTTGGCTTCCGCCGGCCGGCTGGATGATGCCTGGCTGGTCGAGCGCGGCACCATGCCGGGCGAGCGTGTCGCGCGGCTTGCCGAGATCGATGCTGCCGAATGTCCCTATTTCGCGATCGTGCTCGTGCACGGCAAAGGCCGGCATCTGGACGCCGCCGAATGACGGGCACCCTGACCATCGCGGGCCTCGGACCGGGCAACGAGGCGATGGTGACGCCGGAGGTCTCCGCCGCGCTTGCGGGCGCGACCGACATTCTGGGCTATGCGCCTTACGTCGCGCGCGTCGCGCCGCGGGTGGGGCTTAACCTCCGCCCGTCTGATAACCGCGAAGAGTTGCTGCGCGCGCGCGAGGCTTTGCAGCTTGCGGCCGAAGGCGGGCAGGTCGTCGTTGTGTCCTCCGGCGATCCCGGCGTGTTCGCGATGGCTTCCGCCGTGTTCGAGGCGCTCGAACAGGCGCCGCAATGGCGCGAGCTTCCGATCCGCGTGCTGCCGGGCATCACCGCGATGCTGGCGGCGGCCGCGCGCGCGGGTGCGCCGCTGGGGCATGATTTCTGCGCGATCAATCTCTCCGATAATCTAAAACCGTGGGCGGTGATCGAGAAGCGGCTGCGGCTCGCCGCGGAAGCCGATTTTGCCATCGCGATGTACAATCCGCGCTCGGCGAGCCGGCCGGAGGGATTTGGTCGCGCGCTCGCGCTGTTGAAGGACGCCGGCTGCGGCGAACGCCTCGTGATCTTCGCGCGCGCGGTCAGCGCCGCTGACGAGAAGATCGAGACGGTGACGCTGAACGAGGCAATACCCGAAATGGCCGACATGCGCACGCTCGTGATCGTCGGCAATTCGCAGACGCGCCGCGTCGGCCGCTGGGTCTATGCGCCGAGGCAGGTCCGATGACCGAGCCACTGCATCACTTCGGCGACGCTCTCCACCCGCGATCTCTCGGGCAATCGCGGTCGCGAGATCAGGATCACGGGCAGGCCGAGCGCGCGGGCGGCGTCGATCTTGGCGCGCGCGCCGGCGCCGCCGGAATTGCGGGCGACGATCCAGGTGATGCCGCGCGCGCGCATCATCTCCAACTCGGCGTCAAGCGTGAATGGTCCGCGCGACACGATCACGTCCGCCGCAAAGGGCAGGGGCGCTTCGGGCGGATCGACGAAACGGAGCGTGTAGGCGTGCTGCGGCTTGCTCGCGAACGGTGCGATGTGCTGGCGACCGATGGCGAGGAACACCTGCGCCGGAGACTCTGGCAGCGCGGCGACCGCAGCGTTGACGTCAACGACCTCGATCCAGTTGTCGCCGGGCGCTTGAACCCACGGCGCGCGCTCGAGTGCGATCAGGGGTGTGCCCGTTTGCGCGCACGCCTGGACCGCGTTGCGGCTCATCTCGGCAGCAAACGGATGCGTCGCGTCGATTACATGCGTGAAGCCTTCATCGCGAATATAGTCGGCAAGACCGCTGACGCCGCCGAAACCGCCGATGCGGGTCGGCAGCGGTTGATGGGCGGGCGCGCGCGTGCGGCCACCGTAGGAATAGACGGCCTTGATCCCCGCGCGCGCGATC
>NZ_JBFULT010000291.1:0-9319 GCF_054049755.1 Bradyrhizobium sp. P5_C11_2 | reverse complement strand
GCTCCGAACTCGTTTTCAGAAGCCCGCGCGGAGCGCGCTTCGACGAACATGGAGCAGACAATGACCAGACGATTCACCAAGCCCGTTCTTGCATTTTCCTTGCTCGCATCGCTGGTGGCGATGTCGGCAACCGCCAATGCGGGCGTGACGATTTCCGATCGGCGATACTGGCCGAGCGAGGTCGGCCCCGGGTCGTATCATACCGTCATCGCCCAACGTCCCACGCGCGATTCCTTCGCTGCGGCCGAACCGGGCATCTCACCCGCGATGTCCGCACCGCGCGATATTGGCGCGCCAACGACGCGCTACGTGGGCGGACCCAAATCCTCGATCGCGCCGTCTCGAGGCTTTTAGCGCCGGCGATTTGCTCGTCGTTAACGATCTCTCTCCCGGAGCAAGCCGGTGATATCCCGCCCCTGGCCAAATCGTGATAGCGGCCCGGTTTGCGGGCTCCGCCATGACGTGCGACAATGGCAGATGCTCCTGAAACGGTTTGCCAATGCTGTGGTGATGCTGCTGGTCGCGTCCGGGCTCTTGCTCGCACCGCTGGCAACCCCCGTGCTTACCGGACCTGCTTCGGGCGCCGCTCAGCATGACGACGTGCTGGCGAAGTCGGACGACACCCCGGCGATGTCCGGCGACTTGCAAACCATGTCGGATGACGCTCAGGCCATGGCTGACGACATGCCCTGCTGCCCGGGCGACGCCGGGATCAAGGATTGCGGGTCGTGCCCGTTCGTGGCGCTGTGCCTGCTCAGCATCTCTCTCCCCGCACCGTCCGGCGCCATGGCGTTGATCGAGCGTCACGCCCGGCACAATTCGCTCGCGCTGAGCGATGATCTCTTGACCGACGGCCTCGGCGCAAAGCCCCCCGACCATCCCCCTCGAACCCTCGTCTGATCGGCGCTCACGCGCCTGATGATCGTGCGCGCCGCAATCGCGCACCATTACCTGCCGCCTCGCTGCATCCCGGATTTTCGTGTGTGGCTCCGGCGGCACCATCAGACCAATCGAGGAATTGAAATCATGAAAACGTCCAACGCCGCGCGCGCCGCCATGGCCGCGCTGATCGCCGCCGCGTTTGCGACCTCCGCACGCGCCGAAATCAAGAACTACGAATTCCAGCTCGTGCAGCCGACCGTCAAGGCCGGCGCCGATCGCATCGTGACGGTGCGACTGGTCAACAAGACTAACGGCAAGGCGGTGCCCGATGCGGTGATCTTCGCCAGCCGGCTCGACATGGCGCCCGACGGCATGCAGGAGATGGCCACCAAGGTCACGCCGATGCCCGGCACCGAACCCGGCACCTACCGTTTCAAGGCCACCTTCGGCATGGCCGGGCGCTGGCAGCTCTCGCTCGGTGCCAAGGTGCAGGGCGAGACCGGCACGGTCGAAAACAAGCTCGTCGTCACGGCCGAGAAATGACCCGCACTCGCCTCATCGGCACTGCCGCTGCGATCGTCGCAGCGGCAGGTCTCGCGCTGTTCGCCGCCGGCGTCCTGCGGCCACAGCCCGACGTCGGCCAATTCGTATCCGCCGCGAACGCCGCGGATACGGGCACGCCCATCTATTATCAGGACCCGGACGGCAAGCCGCTCTATTCGCTGACATCGAAGAAGACGGCGGACGGCCGCGACTATCGTGCCGTGCCTGCGGGCGCGGACATAAGCTTTGATGAGCCCGAGCAGCCCGCGGTGATGGCTGCGGCCGAGGCCAGGGGCGATCGCAAGGTCAAATACTACCGCAACCCAATGGGTCTGCCGGACACCTCGCCGGTGCCGAAGAAGGACTCCATGGGGATGGACTATATCCCTGTCTACGAAGGCGACGATAGTGACGACGGTTCCGTCCGGCTATCTCCGGGCAGGATCCAGCGTACGGGCGTCAGGTCCGAGCCCGCTGCGCTCCGCACGATCCGCACGAGGGTCCGTGCCCCCGGCGTCATTCAACTCGACGAGCGGCGAGTCTCCGTCATCTCGATGCGGTCCGAAAGCTTCATCCTGAAAGTCGCCAACGTGACGACCGGCTCCCACGTCGTGAAGGGGCAGCCTTTGATGGAGGTCTACAGCCCCGCCGTCGTGTCGGCGGCCGCCGAATATCTCGCCACCATCACGTCCAAGACGACGGGCGGTGACCAGACCTACGGCCGCGGTTCCCGTCAGCGACTGATCAACCTCGACGTACCGGAGGCCGCCATAGCGGCGATCGAGAAAAGCCGGAACGTGCCGACCTCCGTCGAGTGGACTGCGCCACGCGATGGCATCGTCCTGGAGCGTAGCGCGATCGAGGGAATGCGCGTGCAGCCGGGCGGCGTGCTGTTCCGGATCGCGGATCACTCGGTGATGTGGGCGTTGATCGACGTAGCGGAACGCGATCTGGGCATGATCTCCAAAGGTCAGTTGGCTACCGTGCGGGCCCGGAGTTTTCCGGGCCACGAATTCTCGGGGAAGGTCGAAGTGATCTATCCCGAGATCAACAAGGAGACCCGAACCGCGCGCATCCGCGTCGAATTGCCGAACCCAGACCTCGCGCTGCTGCACGACATGTACGTCGACGCCGAGATCGACACCGGGACGGGCGAGCCGGTCCTGACCGTCCCAGAGAGCGCGGTGATGGATACCGGCAGTCGGCAGGCCGTCTTCGTCGACAAAGGAGAGGGCCGGTTCGAGCCGCGCGAGGTCAAGACCGGCCATCGCGGCTCGGGATACGTGGAGGTCAGGCAGGGTGTCGCCGATGGCGAGCGCGTCGTCGTGTCCGCCAACTTCCTGATCGACGCGGAGAGCAACCTGAAGGCGGCGCTCAAGGGTTTTGCCGAAGGAGCCCAGCAATGATCGCCCGCCTGATCGCCTGGTCGGCCCGCAATCTGCTGCTGGTGCTGTTCGGCGCCGGTTTCGCCGCGGCGGCCGGCATCTACGCGCTTGTCCATCTGCCGCTCGACGCCATTCCGGACCTCTCCGACACCCAGGTCATCGTCTACACGGAGTATCCCGGCCAGGCACCGCAGGTCATCGAGGACCAGGTGACCTACCCACTCACCACGGCGATGCTGACGGTGCCGAAGTCGAAGGTCGTTCGCGGGTTCTCCTTCTTCGGCGTCTCCTTCGTCTACGTCATCTTCGAGGACGGCACCGACATCTACTGGGCGCGCTCGCGCGTGCTGGAATTCCTCAACGGAGCTTCGTCGCGGCTGCCCGCCGGGGTCACGCCGACGATCGGCCCCGACGCGACCGGCGTCGGCTGGGTCTACCAGTACGCCGTCATGTCGAAGGAATTGAATCTCGCCGACACGCGTACGATCCAGGATTGGAATCTGAAGTTCGCGCTGGCCAAGGCCGAAGGCGTCGCCGAGGTGGCGAGCGTCGGCGGCTTCGTCAAGCAGTACAACGTGATCCTCGATCCGCAGCGGATGCGCGACCTCGGCATCACCATGCAGAAGATGCGGGACGCGATCCGCRCCAGCAACGCCGACGTCGGCGGGCGGACCGTAGAGCTCTCCGAGTTCGAGTACGTGATCCGTGGAAAGRGCTACATCAAGTCCATCAACGACCTCGGCAACATCGTGCTGAAGACGAGCAACGGCACGCCGGTTCTGCTGCGGGACGTCGCCCGGGTCGAACTCGGGCCCGACGAACGCCGCGGCACCACCGAGCTCAACGGCGAAGGCGAGGTCGCGAGCGGCATCGTGCTGCAGCGCTTCGGCGTCAATGCGCTCGACGTCATCGAGAACGTCAAGAAGCGGTTCAAGGAGATCGCCTCCAGCTTGCCGAAATCGGTCGAGATCGTGCCGGTATACGACCGCTCGAACCTGATCTACGCAGCCATCGACACCCTCAAGCACACCCTGTTCGAGGAAAGCGTCGTGGTCGCGCTGGTCTGCATCGTGTTTCTTCTCCACGTCCGTAGCGCTTTGGTGGCGATCCTGATGCTGCCGGTCGGGGTGCTGATGGCCTTCGGGGCCATGAAGCTGCTCGGGATCGGCTCCAACATCATGAGTCTCGGCGGCATCGCGATTGCGATCGGCGCCATGATCGACGCCGCGATCGTCATGATCGAGAACGCGCACAAGCATCTCGAGCGGGCGGAACCCGGCCGCTCGCGGGTCGCGATCCTGATCGAGGCAGCATCGGAAGTCGGCCCGGCGCTGTTCTTCAGCCTGCTGATCATCACCGTCTCGTTCATGCCGATCTTCACGCTGGAATCGCAGGAGGGACGGCTGTTCAGCCCGCTCGCCTTCACCAAGACGTTTGCGATGGCGGCGGCGGCGCTATTGTCGGTCACGCTGGTGCCGGYGCTGATGGTGATCTTCGTCCGCGGCAGGATCATCCCGGAACACAGGAATCCGATCAACCGCTTCCTGATCTGGATTTATCGCCCGGTGATATCAGGCGTGCTGCGCGCCAAGACCCTGGTGATCCTGCTTGCCCTCGGCGTGCTCGCCGGCTCGGTCTGGCCGGCACGGCAGCTCGGCACCGAGTTCATGCCGAACCTCAACGAAGGCACCCTGCTCTACATGCCGACCACCCTGCCCGGCATTTCCGTGACCAAGGCCGCCGAGCTGATGCAGACCCAGGATCGCATCATCCACTCGTTTCCCGAGGTCGCCTCGGTCTACGGCAAGGCCGGCCGTGCATCCACCGCGACCGATCCGGCGCCGTCGGAGATGTTCGAGACCATCGTCAACCTCAAGCCGAAGCAAGAGTGGCGTGCGGGCGTGACCGTCGACAGCCTGATCGCGGAAATGGACAAGGCGCTGCAGTTTCCCGGCGTCTCCAACGCCTGGACCATGCCGATCAAGGCGCGCATCGACATGCTCTCGACCGGCATCCGCACCCCCGTCGGCGTCAAGGTCATCGGCCCCGACCTTGCTGGCATCGACAAGCTTGCCCGGCAAATCGAGCCGGTGCTCAAAGCGGTGCCCGGCACCTCCTCGGCTTACGCCGAGCGCGGCCTCGGCGGCTACTACCTCGAGATCACGCCGGACCGCGAGGCGTTGTCGCGCTACGGCGTCATGGTGCAGGACGTACAGGATACGATCGCGACGGCGCTCGGCGGCCAGACGGTGACGACGACCGTCGAGGGCCGCCAGCGCTTCACCGTCAACATGCGCTATCCGCGCGATCTGCGCGACAATCCGAAGGCAATCGCCAGCGACATCCTGGTCCCGATGCCGGGCGGCGGTGCCGTTCCCCTCGGCGAGGTCGCCACCGTCACCCCAGCACGCGGACCGAGCTCGATCCGAACCGAGAACGGACAGCTCGCGACCTACATCTATGTCGACATTCGCGATCGCGACCTCGGCGGCTACGTCGCCGATGCGCAGCGCGCGGTGCAGGCCAGCATCCAGTTCCCGCCGGGCTATTATGTGGTCTGGAGCGGACAGTACGAGTATCTGGAGCGCGCCACCGCACGGCTGAAAATCGTGGTTCCGGTGACGCTGCTGATCATCTTCCTGCTACTCTACCTCAACTTCCGCTCGATCACCGAAACCCTGATCGTCATGCTCTCGTTGCCGTTCGCCCTGGTCGGCGGGCTGTGGCTGATGTGGTGGCTCGGCTTCAACCTGTCGGTCGCGGTCGCTGTCGGCTTCATCGCGCTCGCGGGCGTGGCCGCCGAGACCGGCGTGGTGATGCTGATCTACCTCAACCAGGCGCTGGCCGAGACCCGCGCGCGCTGTGCCCTGGCGGGCCGCGCCGTGACTCGCGTCGAACTGCGCGACGCAATCATGCACGGCGCCGTGGAACGCGTTCGCCCGAAGATGATGACGGTGGTCGCGATCATGGCCGGCCTGCTGCCGATCATGTGGAGCACCGGCACGGGATCCGAGATCATGCAGCGCATCGCGGTCCCGATGATCGGGGGCATGATTTCATCGACTTTGTTGACGCTGATCGTGATCCCCGCGATCTTCGGACTGGTGAAAGGGTTCGGGCTGCGCTCGGCCGATGACGCGATCGTGCCTGAGCGGATTTCGGAGGCCGCCGAATGAGGCCGCGGTGTGTTGCGAGTTGGTCGCAGTCGCGCGGGGACGCAAGGCTGCGACGTTGAGTTCCCCACACGTTACACTATTGCAGGTCGACACTGTTCCCGCCGTCATGCTAGGCCAGCCGGACCGATAGCGAGAATGATTTCGTGCTTCCGAACCGACGGCCTTCGAGACTTCGCCATCCGCGCAACTGGCGTGGGCTGGTGGCTGTGCTCGTCGCGGTGATGTACCTCCTGTCGGGTGCGCTGCATGGCGCTCACGACATCGATGTCACCTCCCCGTCCGGCGGCTCGGAGATCGCCTCGATCCTCGACGACGGTTCGACCGGCCATGGCGATCACAAGGCGTTCGCCGGCCACCACTGCCACGGCTGCTTCTCCGTCGCCGTCGCACTGCCGGTGCAGCCCGACGCCGCGGCCGACATCGTTGCCACGCCGATTCCACATCGGCAGCCCGCCCTTGTCGGCATCGCGCCCGATACGGACTCCCCGCCCCCCAAGCACCTGACCTGAACGGATCAGCCGGGCGCGCCCCATCGCGCCCATCGGTTCTCCTTCACAGGTTCTGTTCATGTTTTGCAGGCGACTAGCTGCGCGCATCGCGTGCGCGCTGGCTATTCTCATCGGCCCACCCCTGGTGCTGGCTTCACACGCCCAAACGCTGACGATGCGCGCTGCGCTCTCGCGCGCGCTCGCCGCGAGCCCGCGCCTGACGGCAGCGGAGCGCGATGTCGGCATCGCCACGGGTCAACGCATCCAGGCGGGCGCTCTGCTCAATCCGGAACTGTCGTACGAACAGGACAATTCGTTCGGGTCCGGCATCTACCGCGGCACCAAATCGGCTGAAACCACGCTTCAGATCAGCCAGGCCTTCGAGCTCTTCGGCAAGCGCGACGCGCGGATCGCGGCGGGCGAAGCCGGCATCGAGGTCGCCGCGATCCAGCGCAAGGCGATCCGGCTCGAGGTGCTGTCGGAAACCGCTATCGCCTTCCTGAGCGTGCTCGGCGCGCAGCGCAGAATCCAGATCATGGAAGAGCAGATCGCCGCGATCGACCGGCTGACGCCGCTGCTGCGCCGCCGGGTCGAGGCCGGCGCCTCCTCGCCGGCCGAAACCGGCCGCGCCGAGGTCGCCTCCGCGCTGGTCAAGGCCGATCGCGAACGCCTCAAGGCGACGCTGGCGAGTGCCCGGCGCGAGCTGGCGGTGCTGATGGGCGATCCAGCGGCGAAATTCGGAGAGGTCTCCGGCCGGCTCGACACCACCGGACGGCCGCCCTCCTTCCAGGCGGTGGTCGCCGCCATCGATGCCAATCCGCAATTGGTGCGCTGGACCGCCGTCTACGCCCAGCGCAATGCCGAGCTGTTGCTGGCCCGGCTCAAGCCTTATCCGGATGTGCGGATCGCGGCCGGCTGGCGCCATTTCAACGAGACCAATGACGACGCGGTGCGCCTCACAGTCTCGGTCCCGATTCCCGTGTTCGACCGGAACCAGGGCAACATCCTCTCGGCGCAGGAAAGCCTGGCCAAGACCAGGGCCGAGCGCGAGGCCAACCGCAACACGCTGATCGTGATCGCCGGGCGCGCCTACGACTCGCTCCAGGGCTCGCTGCGCGAGCTCGCGGTATTGCGCGAGACCGCGATTCCGAAGGCACAGGAGGCGGCCGAGGCGATTTCGCAGGGCTACGGCCAGGGCCGCTTCACCCTGCTCGAAGTGCTCGATGCCCAGGCGAGCGTCGCTCAGGCCCGGCTGCGCGAGCAGGAGGCGCTCCAGAACTTCCACGCAGGTGTCGCCACCATCGAAGGCCTTGTCGGCAATCCATTCTCGCTCGCCCGGGAGGGCGCAAGATGAAGACATCCTCCACCATCCTCGTGGCGATCGTCACGGCCGCACTCGGCGCCTACGGTTACGCGATGTTGGCGCCGGCCCGCGTTGCGCCATCCGAGCATGCCGCGGACAAGAAGCCGGAGAAGCCGAACGACCACGTCGAGCAGGACGAGCACGGCGCCGATCGCATCCGCATCTCCGACGTCAAGCTCGCCGCGGCAGGCGTGACGCTGGCGGAGGCTGCGAGCGCCACCCTGACCGACACGCTCGCCTTCAACGGCATCTTGCGCGCCAACCAGGAAGCCGTGGTGCAGGTGACGCCGCGCTTTCCGGGCGTCGCCAAGTCGATCCTGAAGCGGATCGGCGACAAGGTCGGCAAGGACGAGCTGCTCGCCGCGATCGAGAGCAACCAGAGCCTCACCGTTTACGAGCTCAAGGCGCCGATCGGCGGCACCATCATCGACCGCCAGATCTCGCTCGGCGAATATGCCTCCGAGCAGAAGCCGGCCTTCGTGGTCGCCGATCTCTCGAGCATCTGGGTCGACCTCTCGATCTACCGCCAGGATCTCAGGCGTGTTCGCATCAGTGACGAGGTGCTGATCGATCCCGACGACGGCCGCGGCGAGATCAAGGGCACGATCTCCTATATGGCGCCGATCGGCAGTAGCGAGACCCAGACCGCGCTCGCGCGCGTCGTGCTGCAAAATCCCGACGGCCGGCTCCGCCCCGGCCTGTTCGTCACCGCGCGGCTGATCCTGACCGCACGCAACGTTGCCGTTGCCGTGCGCAGGAGCGCGATCCAGACGCTGGAGAACAGGACCATCGTGTTCGTCCGCGAGGACGGCGACAAGATCGAGGCGCGCCCGGTCGAGCTTGGCGATGCCGACCCGACCTTCGTGGAGATCCGCGCGGGGCTTGCGGCCGGCGAGCGCTACGTCGCGGAGAACAGCTTTGTGGTCAAGGCGGAGATGGGCAAGGGAGACGCCGATCATGATTGAGCGCATCCTCGCCGCGTCCATTCGTCAACGATGGCTCGTGATCCTGTTCGCGCTCGCAGCCGGCGCCTTCGGCGCCTGGAATTTCACGCGCCTGCCGATCGACGCCGTGCCCGACGTCACCAACGTCCAGGTCCAGATCAACACCCGCGCACCCGGCCTGTCGCCGCTCGAAGCCGAGCAGCGCATCACCTTCCCGATCGAGACTGCGATGGGCGGCCTGCCGAAGCTCGACTACACCCGCTCGATCTCGCGCTACGGCCTGAGCCAGGTCACCGTCGTGTTCCAGGACGGCACCGACATCTATTTCGCGCGCCAGCTCGTCAACGAACGCATCCAGCAGGCCCGCGACCAGCTGCCTGCAGGCACCGAGGTCGCGATGGGGCCGATCTCGACCGGCCTCGGCGAGATCTACGTCTATTCCGTCGAAGCCAGGCCCGGCGCGAAATCGGCGACCGGGGCCGATTTCACCCCGACCGAGCTGCGGACCATCCAGGACTGGATCATCAAGCCGCAGCTC
>NZ_JBFULT010000290.1:0-9322 GCF_054049755.1 Bradyrhizobium sp. P5_C11_2 | reverse complement strand
GGCCGAAACCGTCGCCATCAGCCCCGCGACCTGCCATCGGCGCACCCAGCGCCTGTTCGAGGACGGCTTCATCGCCGCCGTCCGCGCCATGGTGGCGCCGAAGAAGGTGGCGAAGGGCACGCTGGTGATGGTCGGCGTCGTGCTGGACCGCTCGACGCCGGAAAGCTTCGCGATCTTCGAGCAGGCGATCGCCAAGCTGAAATTCGTGCTCGACTGCCATTTGGTCGCCGGGGATTTCGACTATTTCCTGAAGATCCGCGTCGGCGACATGGAGGATTTCAACCGTATCCATGGCGAGCAGCTGATCGCGCTGCCCGGCGTGCGCCAGACCCGCACCTTTTTCGTGATGAAGGAGGTCGTCGACAATGCGCCACTGGAGTTTTGAGCGGCGCGGACAGCGCGGCCCGTGGTAGTGAGAGGTACGCTGTCCAGGAATCGCTTGATGATGCCGATGCCCCCCTTCCGCCACCACGATCCGGCCGGACCGGCCTACCGGCGCGGCTGGGTCGACGAGGCCGTCGCCGCGATCGAGGCCGACCAGTGCCGCACGGCCGACACGCATTTGATCCGGCTGATCGTGCCGGCGCTATCAGGCATCGACATCTATCTGAAGGACGAGTCGACGCATCCGACCGGCAGCCTGAAGCACCGGCTGGCGCGCTCGCTGTTCCTCTACGCGCTCTGCAACGGCCACATCCGCGAAGGCACGCCCGTGGTCGAGGCCTCGTCGGGATCGACCGCGGTGTCGGAAGCCTATTTCGCGCAGATGATCGGCGTGCCCTTCTACGCCGTGATGCCGCGCACGACCTCGGCGGAGAAGATCGCCGCGATCGAGCATTATGGCGGCAACTGCCATCTGATCGACGATGGCCGCGCGCTCTATGCGGAGGCCGGCGCGCTCGCCGCCCGGCTGAACGGCCACTACATGGACCAGTTCACCTTCGCCGAGCGCGCCACCGATTGGCGCGGCAACAACAACATCGCCGAATCGATCTTCACGCAGTTGAAGGGCGAGCCGCACCCGTTGCCGGACTGGATCGTGATGGGCGCGGGCACCGGCGGCACCTCGGCGACCATCGGCCGCTATCTGCGCTATCGCCAGTATCCGTCCCGGCTGTGCGTCGCCGATGTCGAGCATTCCGCCTTCTTCGACTGCTTCCGCTCGCAGGACCGCTCTCGGACTTGCGAAAAACCTTCGCTGATCGAAGGCGTCGGCCGGCCGCGCTGCGAACCCTCCTTCGTGCCGGGCGTGGTCGACCGCATGATGAAGATCCCGGATGCGGCGTCGATCGCGGCGATGAACGTGCTGTCGCGCCGGCTGCGCCGCGCGGTCGGCGGTTCCACCGGCACCAATTTCCTGGCGCTGTGCCGGCTCGCCGCGGAGATGCGACAGGCGAACCAGACCGGATCATTGGTGACGCTGATCTGCGATTCCGGCGAGCGCTATCGGCAGACCTATTACGAGCCGGAATGGCTGAAGGCGCGCGGGCTCGATCCGGCGCCGGTCGAGGCGGCGTTGTCGTCGTTCCTCGAAACAGGCGAGCCCTTGAGGCTCGACGTCGACGACGTCGTCAATGCGCAAAGTGCATAATGCGCTGAGGCGATACGGCGGGCGCCAGTCACGGACGATCCTTGCCTTTGGGCCAGCGCGGACCACCCAGGCGCGTACAGTGGAGCAGATAGGGACCCTGTTCGCGCCATGCATCGGTCTTGGCAACCTCTTGCCATCCGCATTTTTCGGGATCTCGCTCAAAGTGCTTTGGTTTTGTTTCAATGAAAGGGCCTGTCTCCATTTCAATCTTGTCGATATTCCAATCGTAGACCAAGGCGGGCGCGCCGGGCTGGTGCGCATGACTTTCGAAGTAAAAGAATGGGTCTACTCCGATGAAGATTAGTCCTTCCAACCAGGCGTCCAGGCGAGCATTGTCAGGAGGCTTTCCGTCGCAATACATGAGCATGCCGGCGTCCAGTACCCACCAATCATCTTGTGCATGCACAACTTGGCCAACAACTTGGTAAGAACTCTCCACGATTTGCTTAAGTGATGGAGCTTTTTGGTCAAATCGACCGCACTTTGGAAGCGGGACTACCGGGTAGAATTCGAGCGCGAATGAGACGCTTGTCGCTTGAGCGAAATCGCCGTAGTTGCCGTCCTGAATAACCCAACTATCAAGTCCGACAATGAGATCGGTCATTCRATGACTCGTCGATAACCAATACTGGGACATAGCATGGTTGTGCGGACGTCTCTACACCACTTGTAAAATCGCACGACCGTCACGGCAACTTCACTTGCCTTGCATGCCTGTGCAAGCGACCGTCAGCCATTCTTAACGAGGAGACCCCCACCGTGCGCCTTCCCATTCTCGATCCGAAAGAGCTGACCGACGAACAGAAGCCGCTCTATGACGACATGCGGGCCGGCATCAAGGACCACTTCAAGGGTTTTGTGAACATGCGCGAGGACGGCGCGCTGCTCGGGCCCTGGAATCCCTGGATCCGCGAGCCGCGCTTCGGCAAGCCGGTGTGGGACCTGGTCAAGGCGATCGCGTCGAATCCGCTGCTGCCGGCAGCGGTGCGCGAGGTCGCGATCCTCGTCACCGGCTCGCATTTCCGCTCCGGCTACGAGCTCTATGCCCATGTGCTGGTCGCCGAGCAGCGCGGCCTCTCCGACGAGAAGCTCGCGACCATCGTGGCCGGACAGCGGCCGGTCGACCTGACCAAGCAGGAGGCGGTCGCCTATGACATGGCCTCCGCGCTGGTGAGCGGCGGCGTGCTGCCGGAGCTGACCTACCGGGCCGCAGTGAAGGAATTCGGCGAGCACGGTGCGGCCGAGCTGTCCTATCTCGTCGGCGTCTACTGCATGGTCTCGGTCACGCTCAACACGTTCGACGTGCCGGTGCCGGACTAGACGTGCGGTGCGATCACTCCGCCGCCTTGTTCATGGGCGGCGGCGGTCAGTTGCGCACGGCGTAAAGCGGCGTTCGCAGCGTCACCTGGTAGGACGGCTTCGGCATCCATGCAATCTGGGCAGTGATGCCGAACAGGCGGTTGTCGTTGTCGTCCATGCGATCGAGGTCGAGCCGCAGGATCGGCTGGGTGAAGGACTGCGCAAGCGCGCGGTTGACGCGCTGCGCGCCGCCGAACGACTGCACGCCGAGGCGGCCGGTGAACTTCCAGTTGCTTGGCCATTGGTAATAGCCGCCGGCATAGACGATCGTGTTCGGCCTGATCCTGGCGACCGAGCTGGCAATGTCGGTGGAGGTGTACTGCACGCCGGCAAGCCAGCCCCGCGTCTCGTCCTCGTCCAGCGCGTAGTCGAATTCCAGGATGTTGTTGAACGAATTCGTCATGCCGGGCTCGTTGGGCACCGACTGCGTCAGGGTGGATTGCAGCGTGATCGTCGGGATCCTCCCGCCGTTCTGCTGGTAGAGGTCGGCCTGCACGCCGATGTTCCAGCTCGTGATGTCGAACGTCGACCAGCCGCCGCCGATGTCCGTYGTCGTCCCGGACACGCCGCCATAGAGCGACACGCTATCGTTGACATCGACGGTCAGCGGCAGATCGACGGCAATCAATTTTGCAGCCGGCAATCCGTTCGGCAGCGCATCGCCTCTGCGCGCCGCCAGCGCCGCGAACGCGGCCGACAGCGATGTATTGCCGAAGCCGAGCCCGAGCGTTCCCGCCGGGATCGTCGCATAGGTCGTGCGCAGATCGAGATAGATGTTCGGAACAGCCGGCTTCGCGGCTGCGTCCTCGTCAGAGGCGAAGGCGCCGCCTGCCGACGCCATCAGGCAGACCAATCCGCTTGCGAAAGCGCGCCGCGCCGGGTGGGACGATTGGCTGCGATGAGACACGTGACGATCCGACGCGTGGCGCCCCGATGGCGGAACAGCTCGTTAGATGGAACGTGATCGTTGGGATGGTCAAGCGCTATCCGCAGGCGATGGACTGGGCGGATGTGCGCGGTTATTCTCGCGTGAACGCACTGACACACTCGCCCGCCAGAGTGCAGGCCGGACCATGAAGGACGACCGCCATGAATACGTCACGCCGCATCCTGCTCGCCGGAATCGCGGGGCTCGCCGTGGCTCCAGCCACCGTGGCCATCGCGACGCCGGCGCCCGTGACCGACGATACGACGGTGGCCGAAGAGCGCTTTGCTCGGATGATCGCGGCGGCACATGCGCCCGACGTCACCTGCACGCGCCAGGCCGAGCGCTACGCGGACGCGCATTGGCCGGAATACATCGTGGCGGCAAGAGCCGTGCTCGACGCGCGGGCGTAGTTCTTTCTTCCCCTCTCCCCCTGTGGGAGAGGGACATGGCGCCCCTCATTTCTCCACAGCCCGCCGCACCTGTTCGCCGATCTGCGATAGCACGAGCTGCGCCTGCGGCAGGATCGCGCCCATGGCGTGGAAATTGTGAACCATGCCATCGTGGCCGACATGCTCGACCGCGACGCCCGCGGCGAGCAGCTTGCGCGCATAGGCATTGCCTTCGTCGCGCATCGGATCGAACTCCGCGGTGTGGATGATCGCCGTCGGCAGGCCGGCAAGCCGCGTTGCGCGCAGGGGCGAGATGCGGGGGTCGGCGGCATCGACGCCGTCGGGCACATAGTCGGCGAGATCGGCCTCGATGGTGATGCGGTCGATCAGATGTCCCTCGGCAAATTCCTCGCGCGAAGGCGAGGTCTCCTCGAAATCCAGCACCGGGCAGATCAGGCATTGCGCGACGATCGAGAGGCCTGCGCTTTGCTGCGCCTCCTGGCATACGATCGCGGCTAGCGTCGCACCGGCAGAATCGCCGCCGACCACCAGCCGCTCGGCGTCGATGCCGAGCGAGGAGGCTTCGCGTGCGACCCATTCGGTGGCGGCGATCGCGTCGTCGACGGCGGCGGGGAATTTGTGCTCGGGCGCAAGCCGGTAGTCGACCGAGACCAGGCGGCAGCCGGTCACATGCGCAAGCCCGGCAGCGATGCGGTCGTGCGTGGCAATACTGCCGGCGACGAGGCCGCCGCCATGGAAGAACACGAAGCCCGGCGCGCGCTCCCCGGCGCTCGCGGGCACATAGAGGCGGTAGGGCAGTTCGCCGCCGGAGCCGGGCAGCGTACCGTCGGACGCCGTCACACCCGGCGCGTCAGCGCGCGCAAACTGCATCAGCTTCGCCAGCGACTGTCGCCGCGCCTCCACGCCCGGCCGGCTCCGCGCCTGCGGCGTCGCGGCAGCCATCATGGTCAACAAACGCTTTGCAAGCGGATCGAGCGGCATGGGGCCTCCGTAGCTTGGTCGGTACTATAACCGGTTTGCTCTGTCTTACCCCCTCCAGGGGAGGGTGAAAGCCCGCAGCAAATCGTTTAGAAATTGGGACAATAGTGCCTGGATATTTCCAAGGGGAGGCCGGTCATGGCCGAGATCAAGAAAGCCATCGAATATTCGCCGAGCTGGACCTTCTTCGAGGGCGAATGGCACGACGGCAACGTGCCGATCATGGGCCCGCGCACGCATGCCGCCTGGCTCGGCTCGGTCGTGTTCGACGGCGCGCGCGCGTTCGAGGGTGTTGCGCCCGATCTCGACCGTCACGTCGCCCGCGCCAATCAGTCCGCGATCAATTTTGGCCTGAAGCCGGTGGTCGATGCCGGCACCTGGCTCACGCTCGCAAAAGAAGGCATTGCGCGCTTCGGAGCCAATGCCGAGCTCTATGTCCGCCCGATGTATTGGGCGCAGAACGGTTCAGGCGGTGGCGTGCTGTTCGACCCCGAGACCACCAATTGGTGCCTGTGCATCTACGAGGCGCCGATGCCGAAGCCGGTCGGCAACGCGATCACGCTATCGCCGTTCCGCAGGCCGACGGCCGAATGCGCGCCGGTCGAGGCCAAGGCGGCCTGTCTCTATCCGAACAATTCGCGCGCGCTGGCGGAGGCCGCCTCGCGCGGCTTCCAGAACGCGCTGATGCTCGACATGCTCGGCAACGTCGCGGAGTTCGGCAATTCCAACGTGTTCATGGCCAAGGACGGCGTGGTCTACACGCCGGTGCCGAACGGCACCTTCCTCAACGGCATCACGCGCCAGCGCGTGATCGGCCTGCTCCGCGCCGACGGCGTCACCGTGGTCGAGAAGACGCTGCGCTATGCGGACTTCGTCGCCGCCGACGAGATCTTCTCCACCGGCAATTTCGCCAAGGTCGCGCCCGTGATCCGCATCGACGAGCGCGAGCTGAAACCGGGTCCGTTCTACACCAGGGCGCGCAAGCTCTATTGGGACTTTGCGCATGCGGTGAAGCTGGCGGCGTAGGCTCGCATACGCGCCAAGGACTCCGCTGTCATCGTCCGCGAAGGCGGACGATCCAGTATTCCAGAGGCAGCAGTGATTGATCCGATGGGCCGCGGCGTACTGGATGCCCCGCCGGAGCCTGTCATCGGGCTCGGCGAAGGCGAGACCCGGTGGCGGGGCATGACAGCTACCTCTTAGCCGCGCCTCCGAAACCGGCTGAACTGAAACGCCTGCGCCGAATTCCACGGCGTGTGATGTGTCTCGCTACGCGACTCGACCAGCGCGAACTCCGGCCCGAGCTCCGCTGAAAGACTCGCGCTGTCATGGCGCTGCACCGGCAGACCGCTGCATTTCTCCGGACCGTCGGGTGCGAACGTGGCGATGATGACGTGGCCGCCGTGCGCAACCGCCGACCGCAGGCGCTCGACATAGGCGGCCCTGTCGCGCGGATCGGTCAGGAAGTGGAATGCCGCGCGGTCGTGCCACACCTCGAAGCGTCGCGCCGGATGCCATGTCGTCACATCGGCGACGATCCAGTCGACCCCCGCGGCGGCCTGGCCGATTCGCTGCCTGGCTGCGTCGAGCGCATTGGCGGAGATGTCCAGCACGGCGAGGTCGCGATATCCCTCCTGCAACAGGCGATCGACCAGCCGCGACGCGCCGCCGCCGATATCGATGATGGCCGCGTCATGATCCGGATTCGCGGCCCTGATCATCTCGAGCGAGATCGCCGGGCTGTCCTGAAACCAGCTCACCTCGGCCTCGCCCTTGGTGGCGTAGACCTTGTCCCAATGGGTGCTGCGGTCGGACATGGCGGCTTCTCCAGCGTCGTCCTGGCGAAAGCCAGGACCTCCGCGCGAGCGCTTGCGCTCGTCGCAATTACCCCAGGAAGCAGTTTGGCGATGATTTGCCGTTCGGTACTGCTGTCGATCTTGACCGACAGATCACGCGGTATGCGTCCTGGCATTCGCCAGGACGACATTATGAAATGACTGGCGCAGAATCGCCAGGCAAACGCTCGCGGCAGGCGGCCGCGCTGAGGCGAACGAGAGGACTTACTCTTCCTTCTTCGACATCCGCTCGAGGCGCTCCTGCATCTCCTTCATCTGCTGGCGCAGATCGTCGATGTTGGCGTCCTTCGCCGGCTCGGCGGTCGCATCCGGCTCCGGCTCGGCGGCTGTCGCCGGGCGGCCTGGGACGAAGGGCTTGAACATCGAGAAAGTCTGCTGGAACAGCTCCATGTTGCGGCGGACCTGTTCCTCCAGCGGCGMAAACGGGGTTCCGGAGAGCGAGTTGGCGATCTGCTTGCGGAACTTCTCCTGCTCCTGGGTCAGCGTTGCGATCGACTGCTCCAGATATTTCGGCACCACCATCTGCATGCTGTCGCCGTAGAAGCGGATGAGCTGGCGCAGGAAGGTGGTCGGCAACAGGTTCTGGCCGGCCTTGTTCTCCTGCTCGAAGATGATCTGGGCGAGCACGGAGCGGGTGATGTCGTCGCCGGTCTTGGCGTCGTAGACCAGGAAATCTTCGCCGTCCTTGACCATGGCGGCGAGGTCTTCCAGCGTCACGTAAGTACTCGTTCCGGTGTTATAGAGCCGGCGGTTCGCGTATTTCTTGATGGTGGTGGGTTGGTCTGATTTCGCCATGGGCTCTCACTTGCAAACGCTGAGAACGGGAACCTGCAGGGCCAATGCCGCAGGGCGGGAAGAGTACGCAACGCAACAAAATAAGCATTTTCAACGGGCTCACGCTACCGTTTTGTGCGGCACGGTTAATTGCACAGCAAAAACGTGCTTGCGAAATCGCCAAGAACGCTATTTTGGATGCGCTGCGGCATGAATTCGGTCACCAGCCGATTGACATGCCTCAACGACGTTAACAGGATGCCGTTCGAGACTGGCGAGCCGTTTCCCAGCCCCGTCTGCCCCCTATCAACCCCAGGAGATGCCCATGTCAGACGATGTCGTCATCGTCAGCGCCGCCCGCACCCCGGTCGGAAGCTTCAACGGAGCGTTCGCGACCCTTCCCGCCCATGACCTCGGCGCCATCGCCATCAAGGCCGCGCTGGAGCGTGGTGGCATCGAGCCCGGCCGGGTTTCCGAAGTCATCATGGGCCAGATCCTGACCGCCGCTCAGGGCCAGAACCCGGCCCGCCAGGCCTCGATTGCCGCTGGCATTCCGGTCGAAAGCCCGGCCTGGGGCGTGAACCAGCTTTGCGGCTCGGGCCTGCGCACCGTCGCGCTCGGCTATCAGGCTCTGCTCAACGGAGATTCCGAGATCGTCGTCGCCGGCGGCCAGGAATCCATGAGCATGGCTCCGCACGCCCAGTACCTGCGCGGCGGCGTCAAGATGGGCCCGGTCGAGTTCGTCGACACCATGATCAAGGACGGCCTGTGGGATGCCTTCAACGGCTACCACATGGGCAACACCGCCGAGAACGTCGCGCGCCAGTGGCAGATCACCCGCGCCCAGCAGGACGAGTTCGCGGTCGCCTCGCAGCAGAAGGCCGAGGCCGCGCAGAAGGCCGGCAAGTTCAACGACGAGATCRTTCCCGTCACCATCAAGACCCGCAAGGGCGACATCGTCGTCAGCGCCGACGAATATCCGCGCCATGGTGCAACGCTCGACGGGATGGCGAAGCTCAAGCCAGCTTTCGAGAAGGAAGGCACGGTCACCGCCGGTTCGGCCTCCGGCATCAATGATGGCGCCGCCGCCGTTGTGCTGATGACCGCGAAGCAGGCTGCCAAGGAAGGCAAGAAGCCGCTCGCGCGCATCGTGTCGTGGGCGCAGGCCGGCGTCGATCCGAAGATCATGGGCTCTGGCCCGATCCCGGCCTCGCGTGCCGCGCTGAAGAAGGCCRGCTGGAATGTCGGCGACCTCGACCTGATCGAGGCCAACGAGGCCTTCGCGGCGCAGGCCTGTGCCGTCAACAAGGACCTCGGCTGGGACACCTCCAAGGTCAACGTCAACGGCGGCGCGATCGCGATCGGCCATCCGGTCGGCGCCTCCGGCGCGCGCGTGCTGGTGACGCTGCTGCATGAGATGCAGAAG
>NZ_JBFULT010000289.1:0-9348 GCF_054049755.1 Bradyrhizobium sp. P5_C11_2 | reverse complement strand
CGGGGCCGCGACGAGCTTCGCTCGCGCTGAGAGGGTTGGGGTGAGGGGGAGCCTCCGCGGGGACGGTGAGAGTTGGACTCGCGGAGAGTCCCCCTCACCCGGATCGCATCTATCGATGCGATCCGGGTTCTCCCCGCAGGCGGGGAGAGGCGAAGAACCGACGACCTTACGTAAACAACGTCGGCTGCTGCCGCGCCGCACGCTCCTGCGCTTCCACCACCGCGACCGCGGTCATGTTGAGGATGCCGCGCGCCGTCACGGATGGGGTGAGGATGTGGGCGGGGCGCGCCGGGCCGATCAGGATCGGGCCGACGGGCAGCGCGTCCGCGAGCGACTTGATCATCTGATAGGCGACGTTGGCGGTGTCGAGGGTCGGCATGATCATGATGTTGGCCTCGCCCTCGAGGTTGGAGTGCGGCAGCACCATCTTGCGCGCAGCGGCCGAAAGTGCCGTGTCGCCCTGCATCTCGCCGTCGGCCTCGATCTCCGGATGCTTCTCCTTCAGGAGCTGGGTCGCCCGGCGCATCTTGCGCGAGGATTCGGTATCGTAGCTGCCGAAATCGGAATGCGAGACGAAGGCGATCTTCGGCTTGATGTTGAAGCGCTGAACGTGAACCGCCGCGAGCGAGGCAATCTCGGCCAGCTCCTCCGCGCTCGGATTGGGGCGAACCTGGGTGTCGGCGATGAAGAACGCGCCCTTGCTGGTGATCAGCAGCGCCAGCGCCGCATAGTCGCTGATCCCTGCCGAGAAGCCGACGATTTCGCGGACATGGCGCAGATGGCTCATGTAGCGGCCCTCGACGCCGCAGAGCATGGCGTCCGCCTCCCCGCGCGTCACCGCGAGCGCGGCGATGACCGTATTGTTGGTGCGGACCACCGTGCGCGCCGCATCCGGCGTCACGCCGCGGCGGCCGGCGACCTCGACATAGGACTGCACGTAGGAGCGGTAGCGCGGATCGTCCTCGGGGTTGACGAGGTCGAAATCCTTGCCGGCCTTGATCGACAGGCCGAAGCGCTTGATGCGCGCCTCCACCACGGACGGACGACCGACCAGGATCGGCGTCGCCAGCTTCTCCTCCAGCACCACCTGCGTGGCGCGCAGCACGCGCTCGTCCTCGCCCTCGGCATAGATCACGCGCACCGGCTGGGTCTTGGCCTTGGCGAACATCGGCTTCATGACGAGGCCGGAGCGGAAGGCGAAGCGCATGAGCTGCGCGGCATATTCGTCGAAATTGGTGATGGGACGCGTCGCGACGCCCGACTCCATCGCGGCCTTCGCAACCGCCGGCGCCACGCGCAGGATCAGCCGTGGATCGAACGGGCTCGGAATCAGCGAGCCCGGACCGAAGCCGCCCATCTCGCCGGTGTCGACCCCTTGCGCCACCGCATCCGACGGCGCCTCGCGCGCGAGCTGCGCGATGGCTTCGACCGCGGCGTGCTTCATCTCCTCGTTGATGGCGCTGGCACCGACGTCGAGCGCGCCGCGGAAGATGAAGGGAAAGCACAGGACGTTGTTGACCTGGTTCGGATAGTCCGAGCGGCCGGTGCAGATCATGGCGTCGGGGCGCACCTTCCGCGCTTCCTCCGGCATGATTTCCGGCGTCGGGTTGGCGAGCGCCATGATCAACGGCTTGTCGCCCATCGCCTTGGCCATCTCGGGCTTGAGCACGCCCGGTGCCGACAGCCCGATGAAGATGTCCGCGCCGCCGATGACGTCGGCGAGCGTGCGCTTGTCGGTCTTCTGCGCGTAGACGGCCTTCCAGCGGTCCATCGAGGTGTTGCGGCCCTCGTGCACGAGGCCGTCGATGTCGCAGACCCAGATGTTCTTGCGCTGCGCGCCCATCGACACCAGCAGGTTGAGGGTCGCGATCGCAGCCGCCCCTGCCCCCGACGCCACGATCTTGACGTCGGACAGCTTCTTGCCGTTCAGCCTGAGGCCGTTGGTGATGGCGGCGGCGACGATGATGGCGGTGCCGTGCTGGTCGTCGTGGAAGACCGGGATCTTCATGCGCGCCTTCAGCTGCGCCTCGATCTCGAAGCACTCCGGTCCGCGGATGTCCTCGAGATTGATGCCGCCGAAAGTCGGCTCGAGCGCCGCCACCGTCTCGACCACGCGGTCGATGGTGTCGGCGGCGATCTCGATGTCGAACACGTCGATGCCGGCGAATTTCTTGAACAGGACCGCCTTGCCCTCCATGACGGGCTTGGACGCCAGCGGGCCGATATTGCCGAGGCCGAGCACCGCGGTGCCGTTGGAGACCACGGCAACCAGATTGGCGCGGGTCGTCAGCGTCGCGGCTTCCGCCGGGTTCTTGGCGATCTCGGTGCAGGCAGCCGCAACGCCCGGAGAATAGGCAAGCGCGAGGTCGCGCTGGTTGGCAAGCGGCTTGGTCGCCTGGATCTCGAGCTTGCCGGGGCGCGGCAGGCGGTGATAGGCGAGCGCCGCCTGGTGGAGGTCATCTGAATAGGACGACATGCGGTCTCTTGCCTCGCGTTACCGGCCTCAAACTACGTTGTCCTGACCGGTCTGTCGCGGGTCGCGGTATTCCGGGTCATGGAAACGGGATGAAGCACGGCCGGCGCCCCGGTGGCAACATCCGATTGCGACCCCATCAACAGGCCGATCGGTCAAATATCTGATAGCTATAGCTTTCCCTGGACCGCACGGCGTTTCGCGAATATGGCAGGTTGCGCGGTGCAATATGAGCAACTGGAGCTGAGAATGAAGCGAATCCTGATCGGCCTGATCGCGGTGGCCGCACTCGCCGCAGGCGGATGGTTCGGCTTCAACCTCTATGCAGAGCATCGCGCCACCGCCGAGATCGAGGCCGCCTTCGACCAGGTTCGCGCGAGTGGCGGCAAGGCAAGCCATGGCAGGATCGGGTTCGATCTGCCGACGCGCACCCTCACGATCGAAGACATCGCCATCGATCCCGGCCAGCAGTCGCAGATGCAGGTCAAGATCGCCAGCGTGAAGGCGACCGGCGTGCGCCAGCTCGACGAGGGGCGGTTCTCCGCCGACGCCATCGACGTCTCGGGCATTGAATTCGCAATCGACAGCGCGGTCGGCCCATCGCAGGTCAAGGCCGCCTACAAGATCGCTCGGGCCACGATCCGGGACTACACCGGGGCGATCCGCGCTCAGGTCTTGCCGGCATCAAACGCCATCACCGACCTGTACCGGTTTGGTCTCGAACAGTTCAGCAGCGTCGCGGCGTCCTCAATTGAGGTGCCGACCATTGCCGTTGCCATCGCCGGCAAGCCCGGTACGGCCAACCCGGGAGGCGGCGATCTCGCCTATTCGGGCCTGGTGATGAAAAATCTCCGGCAGGGCAAGGTCGAGGCGACCAAAGCGGACCGGCTCACCTTCACGTTCAACTCGATCCAGGCGGGCAAGCCCGACAAGCTCACGGGCGAGCTGTCGAACCTCATCCTGAACGATTTCGATTCGGCCGCCATGCTCGCGACCCTCGACCCTCAAAAGGCGAACGACGACAGCTACCATCAGGTCTACAGGCAGATTTCGACAGGGCCTTACACGGTGACGTCCGGCGGCATGCGCCTGGAGGTCGATGGCTTCACCATCGACGATATTGGCGTGCAGCCATCAAAATTCCGGATGGTCGAGATGCTGGCCGAGTTGCCCCAGGATCAATCGGCCCCTCCAACGCCCGCGCAGGCGCGCGAGATGATGGAAAAGCTCGCTGGATTCTATGAGGGCCTTCGCGTCGGCAAGATCGAGGTCGGCAAGACGACGGTGGGCACGCCGCAAGGGACGGCGAGGATCAACGCAGTCAGGTACCGGGAGGGCGAGTTCGCAGTCGAGGGCGTCGATACACCGTCCCCGCAGGGTCAGTTCAAGATGGAGCGCTTCGCCCTCAAATCCTTCAGCACGACGAACCTGATGCGCTGGGCGGCAGGCCTCGCCAACCCCGGGCGGGCGCCCTCGCCCGATCAGATGCTGGGCCTGTTCCGGGTGCTCGGAGGCGCCGAGATCAAAGGCGTGGTCTCGCCGTACAAGAACACACGGCAGCTCGTCACCATCGACACGATCAGCCTGAACTGGGGACAATTGGTCGGATCGATCCCGAGCAAGGCCAATCTGGTCGTGAAGATGGTCGCCCCGACCGATCCGACCAATCCCGTTCAGCTGCCGTTGACGATGGCCGGCATCGACAAGCTGGCCATCAACCTCGATCTCGGCGCGGCCTGGACGGAATCCTCGGGCACCTTCGCGCTTGCACCCGCCACCATCGATCTCGGCAATCTCGCCAAGGCGCAGGCCCGCTTCGCGCTCGCCAATGTGCCGCGCGGGATGTTCACGACCGATCCGGTGCAGGCCATGGGCCAGGCCGAGCAGATCGAGACCGGCGCGATCGAGCTCTCCTTGCGCGACAGCGGGGTCGTGGATCTCGTGGTGGCACAATTTGCGCGGATGCAGAACGTCAGCCGCGACGCCGCGCGCGGTGCCATCGTCGAGATGATCCGGGCGCAGGGCGAGAAGGTCGCAGCCTCCAATCTCGACGCCAAGGCGGCTGTCGATGCGATCGCCGGCTTCGTCGAGACGTCGGGGCAGGCGCTCAGCATCAAGCTGACGCCGCTCGGCAAGATCCCGGTGCTCCAGCTCATGAACCTGCTGAACAACGAGCCGATCGTCGCGCTGGCGCAATTCCGGATCGAGGCGTCGACGGGGCTTTGAGAGCGCTTGGTCTCGTGTCCCGGACGCGGCGCGGCATGAAATGACGCGACGCAGAGCCGGGACCAAGAAGTCACCTTCCGTGAAGTGTGGGCCCCGGCTCTGCAGCGCACCGCTGAAGAAGCGCTGCGCTGCGTCCGGGGCACGAGCCTCACTTCTGCGGCAGGTTCACCCGGACGTGGAGCTCGCGGAGCTGCTTTGTCGTGGCTTCCGAGGGCGCGCCCATCAGCAGGTCCATGGCCTGCTGGTTCATCGGGAACAGCGAGATCTCGCGCAAATTCGTGGTGCCGCACAGCAGCATCACGATGCGGTCGACGCCCGCGGCCATGCCGCCATGCGGCGGCGCGCCGTACTGGAACGCGCGGTACATGCCGCCGAAGCGCTCGACCACTTCCTGCTCACCATACCCGGCGATCTCGAACGCCTTCACCATCGCTTCCGGCACGTGGTTGCGGATGCCGCCCGAGGCGATCTCGTAGCCGTTGCAGGTGATGTCGTACTGGAACGCCTTGATGGTCAGCGGATCCTGGCCCTTCAACGCGTCGAGGCCGCCCTGTGGCATCGAGAACGGATTGTGCGAGAAGTCGACCTTCTTGTCGTCCTCGTTGTACTCGTACATCGGGAAGTCGACGATCCAGGCGAGCTCGAACCGCTCCTTGTCGGTGAGGTTCAATTCCTCGCCGACCTTGTTGCGGGCCAACCCTGAGAACTTCCAGAACTTGTCGGGATCGCCGGCAACGAAGAAGGCGGCATCGCCTTCCTTGACGCCGATCTGCGCGCGGATCGCGGCGGTGCGCTCAGGCCCGATGTTGTTTGCCAAGGGGCCGGCACCCTCGCCGCCCTCGCGCCACATGATGTAGCCGAGGCCGGGCTGGCCCTCGCCCTGCGCCCACGAGTTCATGCGGTCGCAGAAGGCGCGGCTGCCGCCGCCCGGTGCCGGGATGGCCCAGACCTGGTTCTTGGGATCTTCGAGCATGCGCGCGAAGACCTTGAAGCCGGAGCCGCGGAAGTGTTCCGAGACGTCCTGCATCTCGATGGGGTTGCGCAGGTCCGGCTTGTCGCTGCCGTATTTGCGCAGCGCCTCCGCGAACGGGATGCGGCGCCAGTTCTTGCTCACCGGCTTGCCCTTGGCGAACTCCTCGAACACGCCGGTGATCACCGGCTCCATCGCAGCAAAAACATCCTCTTGCGTGACGAAGCTCATCTCGACGTCGAGCTGGTAGAACTCGCCCGGCAGACGGTCGGCGCGCGGGTCTTCGTCGCGGAAGCAGGGCGCGATCTGGAAGTAGCGGTCGAAGCCCGACATCATCAAGAGCTGCTTGTACTGCTGCGGCGCCTGCGGCAGCGCGTAGAATTTTCCCGGATGGATGCGCGACGGCACCAGGAAGTCGCGCGCGCCTTCCGGCGATGACGCGGTCAGGATCGGCGTGTTGAACTCGAAGAAGCCCTGCCCCTCCATACGCCTGCGCATCGACTTGATGATCTCGACGCGCGTCATGATGTTCTGGTGCAGCTTCTCGCGACGCAGGTCGAGGAAACGGTACTTGAGCCTTATGTCCTCAGGATATTCCTGATCGCCGAACACCGGCAGCGGCAGGTCGCCGGCCGGACCGAGCACCTCGATCTCGCTGACATAGATCTCGATCTTGCCGGTCGGCAGGTCGTCGTTGTCGGTGCCCTCGGGGCGGCGGCGGACCTTGCCGTCCATCTTGACCACGAATTCCGAGCGCAGCTTTTCGGCGAGCGAGAACGCCGGCGAGTCCGGATCGACAACGCACTGGGTCAGGCCGTAATGGTCGCGCAGGTCGATGAACAGCACGCCGCCATKGTCGCGGACACGATGGACCCAGCCTGACAGGCGGATCGTCTCGCCGATGTTGCTCTCGCGGAGCGCGCCGCATGTATGTGACCGGTAGCGATGCATGGTCGTCCCAAAATGATGTCTGAGGTTCGAATCGGACGGCTGAGGTGGCCGGTCCGAAGTTGCGGCAGGGTTTACCCGACGAGGCCGGGGGCGGCAACCAAGGGAACGGGCTGTTTTGGGCTGGAAGTGCCCATTTTTGGCAAGTTGAGGCCCGAGCCTTTGCCGATTGGCATTCCACGCCTATCTTGAGGCCATGACGGTCCATTTCCCCTTCCAAAACTCCTATTCGGCGCTGCCGGACAGCTTCTTTGCCCGCGTCGCGCCGACCCCCGTGGCTGCCCCCCGGCTGATCAAGCTGAACCGGCCGCTGGCGATCCAGCTCGGGCTCGATCCGGACATGCTGGAGACCCCTGAGGGCGCCGAAATCCTGGCCGGGAAAACGGTTCCCGTCGGCGCCGACCCGATCGCCATGGCCTATGCCGGCCACCAGTTCGGGCAATTCGTGCCCCAGCTCGGCGACGGAAGGGCGATCCTGCTCGGCGAGGTCATCGACCGGGACGGCGTCCGCCGCGACATCCAGCTCAAGGGAAGCGGGCCCACCCCGTTCTCCCGACGCGGCGACGGCCGCGCCGCGCTCGGTCCGGTGCTGCGCGAATACATCGTCAGCGAGGCGATGTTCGCGCTCGGTATCCCGACCACGCGCTCACTCGCCGCCGTCGTCACCGGCGAGCACGTCATCCGCGAGACCGCGCTGCCCGGCGCGGTGCTGACGCGGGTGGCATCGAGCCACATCCGCGTCGGCACCTTCCAGTTCTTCGCCGTCCGCCGCGATACCGACGCGATCCGCCGGCTCGCCGACCACGTCATTGCCCGCCACTATCCGGAGCTGCTCGGCACCGAGCGGCCCTATCACGCGCTGCTCGCCGGTGTCGTCGCGCGCCAGGCCGAACTCGTCGCGCGCTGGCTGCTGGTCGGCTTCATCCACGGCGTGATGAACACCGACAACTCGTCGATCTCCGGCGAGACCATCGATTACGGCCCCTGCGCCTTCATGGATGCCTACAATCCTGCGCAGGTGTTTTCCTCGATCGATGAGATGGGCCGCTACGCCTATGCCAACCAGCCGCGCATCGCGCTGTGGAATCTGACCCGGCTCGCCGAATGCCTGCTGCCGCTGTTTTCCGACGAGCAGGAGAAGGCGGTCGCGGACGCCCAGGACATTCTCGGCGCCTTCGGCGAGACGTTCAACGACGCCTATCAAGCTGGCCTGCGCAAGAAGGTCGGCCTGTTCACGATGCGTGAGGGCGACGAGKCGCTGATCCAGGACCTGCTGGATGCCATGGCGAAGAACCAGGCCGACTTCACCCTCACCTTCCGTAAGCTCGGCGATGCCGCAGCCGATCCCGCTGCGGACGACGCCCGCGCCGAGTTCATGGACCCCGCAGTCTTCGATGAGTGGGCCAGGCGCTGGCGCGACCGCACCGCTTTGGAGCCGCAGACCGCCGCCGAGCGGCAAGCGGCGATGCATGCGGTCAATCCGATGTTCATCCCGCGCAACCACCGCGTCGAAGCCGTGATCCAGGCCGCGGTCAACAATGACGATTACGCGCCGTTCGAGGAATTGGTGAAGGTGCTGGCGAAGCCGTTCGAGGACCAGCCGGATTATGCGGCGTACGCCGACCCGCCGCTGCCGGATCAGCGCGTGTTGCAGACGTTCTGCGGGACGTAGCGACAGGCTCGATGCGTAGGGTGGATTAGCCGAAGGCGTAATCCACCACTTCTCTCGACCAAACGGAAAGTAAAGAGGTGGATTACGCTTCGCTAATCCACCCTACAGACTGACGCTGCAGCGACCATCACGCCCGTTCACCGAACTCGCCGGCCATCCGGAGATCGCCGCCCCAATCGTCGGGAAATAATCCCTCGCGGACATCGCGGTGAAACGACGAAAACGGCCAGTCGCACGCTTTCGAGACATGCCCGTGATTGTAGTAGCAATACTCGACGTGGCGAGCGTAATCGGCCTCGTCGCGGATCAGATGCTCCCAGAACCGGCGTTGCCAGATGCCGGCGTTCTTTCCGCGCGGCACGGACGGCACTCAGTCGCTCGTTCGCCGGGAGTGCTTCCGCAAAACGTGTTTTGATCAGCCTCCAGCGGACCGAAAAATCGGCATCGCCTGACGGCAGCTTCCAGATCGCGTGAAGATGATCCGGCAGGACTACGAAAGCATCGATCTCGAAGGGATGGCTCTGTCGCGTTGCGGCGACTGCAGCCCGTAAGATTTCGATCTGCTCTGTCAAAAGAGCTTTCCGCCGATCGAACAGGTTCACGGTGAAGAACCAGCATCCTCCCGGAACGAATGCGCGGCGGTAGTCGGACGTGGATCATGAATAGCACAACTTGAAGTTGGCTCACAGTGGTGGATTACGCCTTCGGCTAATCCACCCTACGCACCTCGTCCCTATTTCGTCGCCTTCCTCACCCCGCCGAACGACGCCGCGTCGAACTTCTGCGGATCGACGGGGTCGTAGCGTGACCATTCCATGTCCGGCATCTTGCCGTACCGCTCGGCCCACGCCTTGTCCGTCGTGGTCGTGCCCGGCGCGACCGGTCGAAGCTCGAAATGCAGCACCTTGCTTGGGCCGATCTCGCCGATCGTGTCCTTGGCCTTGACGCTCGCGCCCACCGCGAGCGCCTCTCCCTTCGGCCCGACAATGCGGCCGAGCTGAACATAGCGCGTGTAGACGATGCCGCCGTTGGGATAGGTGTGCTTGAGCACGACGTAGC
>NZ_JBFULT010000288.1:0-9383 GCF_054049755.1 Bradyrhizobium sp. P5_C11_2 | reverse complement strand
GGATTGGGGAACTCGCCGCGCAGCGTCACCTGCCCGGTGTGGGCGTCGACCTTGGCATCGGAGAACAGCAGCTTGCCGTCGAGCGAATAGAGGGTGTTGTCGTCGAGCATGAGGCGCACCTTGGCGGCATCGGCGGCGATGCGCTCGAGGTCGCCGCTCTCGAAGGCGCGGCGGAGCTGGTTGAGCTCGTTCACCGACTGGGTGAAGTCGGCATAGATCGGATCGAGCTGCTGGATCGTGGCGAGATTGGTCTCGTTCTGCACCGCGAGCGCGCCTTCGCTGACCAGCGCCGCACCGACGACGCCGTCGATCGGCGCGCGCACGGTGGCGTAGTCGAGGTTGAGCTTGGCGCGCGCGAGGTCGGCCTTGCGTCCCTCGACCTCGGCATGAGCCTGGCGCTCGGCCGCGACCGCCTTCTCGTTCTCGGCTTCGGGCGCGGCGCGCTGACTGGTGAGCGTCGCGATGCGGTGCGCCTGCTGCCTGGCCTGCATCAACCCGGCTTCGGCCTTGGCGACCGCCGCCTCGCTGGCCATCACCTCGACCTCGAACGGACGCGGATCGATGCGGTAGAGCGCATCGCCCGCCTTCACTTCGCTGCCCTGGCGGAACAGGCGCTCGACCACGATGCCGGAGATCCGCGGCCGCACGTCGGAGACGCGGGTCGGCGCGATGCGGCCCGGCAGTTCGCGCACCACGGCGCGCGGCTGCGGCTTGACGACGACGATGCTGACATCAGGATCGGCGGGCTGGGCAGCCGAGACCGCCGAGACGGATTCATCGCAAGCACCGAGCAGCGGCGCAAAGGCCGCGAGCATCATAGCAACGCATGCCGATCGCGCGCGAAGTCCTGACATGAAGTGGGGTGCCCCGATGTTGTTGAAACTGATCACGCTCCGCACGGACCCGTTCTGGGCCATTTCGCACGGCTGATGCCGTCAACATAGAATGGACTTGCTGCGACGCAACGCATTGCGCGGGCGGCTCAATGTCACACGAGCTATGGCACTGAGTTCAGGGTGCTTTCCTGGATTCACCGGATTGTGAGTCGGGTTCCATCGCCGCGCGCTGCGACAGAACATCGCAATCAGGGTGTGTGCTCACTGCGCCGGACTCTTTCAGGCATTCTCCCTTGCAATCACGCCGAGGCAGAAATCGATGAAGCTCCGCACTTTCGCCGGCTGATGCTGGCGTGATGGAAACAGCGCATAGAGCGGAAACATCTCGCCGGACCATTCGGGAAACAGGTTGATCAATGCGCCGCTTTCCACGAGGTGACTGCTGCCCAGCTGAAGAATCTGGGCGATGCCTGCGCCGGCTTCGCAAGCCGAAAGCATGGCGCCGACATCCGAGACCAGAACACGGGCTGATACCTTCACAGGAAGCACCTCTTGTCCCTTGCGGAACTCCCAATCGAAAGGTCGCTGGTTCGCGGCGTCGTAGAAGCCGATGCAATCGTGGTCCGGCACCTCGGACGGATGCCGTGGCCGGCCGTGCTCGGCGATGTAGGCGGGCGCCGCAACCGTGAGGACACGGGTTTCGACGAGCTTGCGCGCGACCAATGAACCGTTCGGCGGGTCACCGAATCTCAACGCCAAATCGAAGCCGCCGGCCCCAAGATCTCCGACCGCATCACGCATCAGAAGCTCAAGCGACACCTCGGGATGCTGCACCAGGAACGTCCTGATGTGGGATGACAAGACGATGCGCGAGAAGAACGGATCGACGTTCACCCTCAGCCGTCCACGCACGATGCCGGCAGAGCCCGAAGCCTCGATTGCCGCTTCTTCGATGCCGGCAAGGTGCGGTCCGACGCGTTCGTAAAAGCGCCGCCCCTCGTCCGTCAATGAGAGTGAGCGCGTCGTGCGTTCAAGCAGCCTGACCCCGACGCGCGCTTCCAGCCGCGATATGGCGCGGCTTACCGCCGAGGCGGTGAGGCCCAGGGCATCGGCCGCGCGCGCAATGGTGCCGGCCTCGATCACAGCCGAGAGGACAGTAACACCCGATAGCAACCGTCCATCGAAGGGCATCGGAATTCCTGATTTGTGTGAATGTCTATTCTGACATAACGGAAATTGGATCAGCAATCACGATCTGTCATCAGTGTCGCCATCGAAGACGCGGAGGCGAACATGACGAAACGGCTTTACTTTCCGAACATCGAATCTTGCGCGCGCTGGATGCTGCTGGGCGCGTCCATGGCGTCTCTGCTTTCGATCGCCGMTCCTGCCGGAGCGCAAACGAACGACCTTCACAGCGGCACAGGAAAGGCAGCGAGCATGACGATGAAGCAGGACCTTGCGATGCGCTCGCAGGAGATTCACTGGCCGGAGGGCTTCAATCCCGCGACTGCCGATCTGTTTTCGCACAATGAGCTTCTCATCAATGCGTCATGCGAGAAGATCTGGGGTCACATCGTGGACGCCAGGAAATGGCCGCAGTGGTATCCGAACTCCAGAGGCGTCGAACTTCCCGAGGGCACCAACGTTCTGGGCGACGGCACGGCGTGGCGCTGGAGTACGTTTGGCCTGTCGATCGAGAGCAAGGTGCAGGAATATGTGCCGCATACGCGCCTCGGCTGGTACGGTTACGCGCCGGGGACGAAGCCGAGCTTCTATCATACCTGGTATCTGGCCCCTCAAGGCACGAGCTGCCTGGTCGTGACGGATGAAGTTGGCGTGGGCAAAGATGCCGCGCACCTGCGGGAGACCGATGAGAGCCTGCTGCACCGTGGCCATGATCTATGGTTGGCGACGTTGAAATGGGTCTCCGAGGGCAACTGACCGGTCGCCGGGGGACGGTGCGCGGCATTCATGCGTGCGCGCCCTAACCCGCCGCCTTCATCCGGTACTGGCTGACGCCCCACTCGGTTCCGTCGGCGTAGCCGAACAGCCCGGCGGTCGCGAGGAAGAACCAGCGCCAGCGCCGCATCCACAACGCGGTGTCCTCGCCATAGACGTCGCGCAAGGACGCCTCGATCGCATCGCGATGCGCATCGAAATTGGCGAGCCACTCGGTCGCGGTGCGCTGATAATGCGTGCCGCTCCAGCACCATTCCTTCTCGATCACGAAGATGTCGGCATATTGCCTGACGAGGTGATGGCTCGGCATCACCCCGCCGGTGAAGAAGTGCTGCGCGATCCAGTCCTCGCGATTGGTCCGGTCGAACAGGTAGGAGCCGGAGCGATGGGTGAAGATGTGCAGGAACAGGCGCCCTTCGGGCGCGAGCCACGAGCGCACGCGCGTCATCAGCTTGCGCCAATTCACCATGTGCTCGAACATCTCGACCGAGACGATGCGGTCGAACTGGCCGTCGGGCGCGAACACGTTCATGTCGGCGGTGACGACGCGCAAATTGAACAGGCCGCGCAGCCGCGCTTGCTCCTCGACATAGGCGCGCTGGCCTTGCGAGTTCGACACCGCCGTCACCTTGGCATGCGGAAACTGCCGCGCCATCCACAGCGACAGCGAGCCCCAGCCGCAGCCGAGCTCGAGGATGGTCTGCCCGTCGGCGAGACCGGCATGCTCGACGGTCTGGCGCAGCGCCTCCTCCTCGGCCTCCTGCAAGGTGGTCGCATCGGTCTTGTAGAAGCAGGACGAATATTTGCGGTTGGGGCCGAGCACCTGGGCGAAGAAGGACGCAGGCACCTCGTCATGCCCGGCACTGGCGGCATCGACGTCCTCGGCGATCGGCCGCAGCATCATCCGCCCGGCGAAGGCGGCGTCATCGGCCGCACTGAGCGCGGCGAGACGGGTCGCCGTGCGCGAGCACAGCCGCTGGATCGCGGCGCGGATCACCACATCCGGCAGCGGCACCCGTTCGGCAGTCCCGATGATCGTAGACACGACGCTCATGCGGCCACTCCCTTGGTCAGGTCTCGCTTGGGCGGCGGAAGAAAGAACCGACGGGTTCGGGCGTAACTGCCCGCCCGGAAGCAGGCGCACGCCATCAGGACCGCGAGCGAGAGCGCGATTGCCGCCAGTCCCCCAGAATGGGTCGCCATGCAAAAAATCCGAGCTAAGCCTGCGGAATGCCGAAGTTTTGCAGAATAGGTTGGTAATCAAAGCGCGGTTTCAGGATTGGGTTCCCAGCCCAGCGCCGAAATCCGCACATCCGGCGCTTTTTTTGGGCTGGCGCTGTGCCATAGTGCCGACGCAAGCAAGCTTTCGTAACGGATGATACCGGACATGCCGTCAGGCACCTCGCCCCGCTCCTCCATGGACATCGAATACACAAAACTGTCCTCCCCCAGCGTCTTCCTGGTGCGGATGCTGGTCTTCCTGGTGCTCTGCGCGTTGGTGGGGGTGGTGCTCTACAAGCAGATCATCCAGGCCTTCTTCGCCAATCCCGGCCTCAATGCCCTGATTGGCGGCGTGCTGTTCATCGGCATCATCCTGGCCTTCCGCCAGGTCATCCGGCTCTACCCCGAGGTGTCCTGGGTCAACAATTTCCGCATCGCCGATCCCGGTCTGGCGCCGGCCCGGCACCCCAAACTGCTGGCGCCGATGGCGGCGATCCTCGGCGGCGAGCGCTCCGGCCGCATGACCATCAGCCAGACCACCATGCGGCACCTGCTCGATTCGATCGCGACCCGCCTCGACGAGGCCCGCGACATCTCGCGCTACATGACCGGCCTGCTGGTCTTTCTCGGCCTGCTCGGCACCTTCTGGGGCCTGATCGAGACGGTCGGCTCGGTCGGCAAGGTGATCGACGGGCTCAAGGTCGGGGGCGATTCCGGCGCGCTGTTCGACACGCTGAAGGAGGGGCTGGCCGCCCCGCTCGGCGGCATGGGCATCTCGTTCTCCAGCTCGCTGTTCGGCCTCGCCGGCTCGCTGATCCTCGGCTTCCTCGACCTGCAATCGAGCCAGGCGCAGAACCGCTTCTATACCGACCTCGAGGACTGGCTCGCCACCACCGTGCGCGAATATGGCAGCGGCGGCGAGGTGGCCGTCGCCGCGGGCGGTGGCGGCGGCGTTGCCAGCGGCGAGCTTCAGGCCGCGGTCGAGCGGCTCCGTTCCGTGCTCGAGGAAGGCAGCGGCAGCGCCAGCCGCGGCACCACGGCGGCGATGGCGAGCCTCGCCGAAGCCATCCAGGCGCTGGTCTCGCATATGCGGACCGAGCAGCAGATGATCCGCGAATGGGCCGACGGCCAGGGCGAGCAGAACCGCGAGATCCGTCGCCTGCTGGAACGCATCGCGCGCCAGCCGGAGAAGAGTTGAGCATCTAACACCGGAAGACGACAATGGCTCTAGCGCGCGGCCGCCGCAGCGAAGGCGCTTTCAACTACTGGCCCGGATTCGTCGACGCGCTGTCGACGCTGGTGCTGTCGATCGTGTTCCTGCTCTCGGTCTTCCTGGTCGTGCAGTTCTTCCTGTCGCAGGAGGTCACCGGCAAGGACAAGGCGCTGGAGCAGCTCAACGCCAAGATCGCGCAGCTCAACGAGCTCTTGTCGCTGGAAAAGCTCGGCAAGCTCACGCTCGACGACCAGGTGTCGCAGCTGAAGGCCGGCCTCGCCTCGGCCGAGACCGAGCGCGACCGCATCAAGGGCCTCTATGACGGCCTGGCTGCCGCCGGCAACGACGCGCAGGGCAAGACCACCGAGCTCGGCAAGGCGCTGGACTCGGAGAAGGCGGTTTCGGCGCGGGCGCTGGCGCAGATCGAGGTGCTGAACCAGCAGATCAGCGCGCTGAGGCGGCAATTGGCGGCGCTGGAAGAGGCGCTCGATGCTAGCGAGAAGCGCGACAAGGAATCGCAGAACCGCATCGCCGATCTCGGCTCCCGCCTGAACGTTGCGCTGGCGCAGCGCGTGCAGGAATTGTCGCGCTACCGCTCCGAATTCTTCGGCCGCCTGCGCGCCATTCTCGGCAACCGCCCCGACATCCGCATCGTCGGCGACCGCTTCGTGTTCCAGTCCGAAGTGTTCTTCGACACCGGACAGGCGACCCTGCTGCCGGAGGGCCGCGCCGAGCTCGACACGCTGGCGACCGCGCTGATCGAGCTCGACAAGAAGATCCCCAGCGAAATTCCCTGGGTCTTGCGCGTCGACGGCCATACCGACGTGCGGCCGGTCAGCGGTGCGAACTTCAAATCCAACTGGGACCTGTCGGCCGCCCGTTCGATCTCGGTGGTGCAGTACCTGATCTCCCTCGGCGTCCCGGCCCAGCGCCTGGTCGCCGCCGGCTTCGGCGAATTCCAGCCGCTCGACACCGCCAACACCGAGGAGGCCTACAAGCGCAACCGCCGCATCGAGCTGAAGCTGACGGAGCGGTAGTGGTGTCGGATACACCACAGCTCGTCATTGCCGGGCTTGACTCGGCAATCCATCAAGCAAAGCTTTTACGAAGTGGATGGATGGCCGGGTCAAGCCCGGCCATGACGAGTGAGCGCTGATGGGTGCCCTCCACCTCCGCCCCTACGCGGCCTCCGACGAAGCGGCGGCGATCGATCTCTGGCATCGCACCTGGCAGCAGGCCTATCCGCAGATCGACTTCGCCGCGCGGCTGGACTGGTGGCGCGAGCGCTGGCGCAAGGATCTGGTGCCGAAGGCCTCGATCGTCGTTGCGGAAGCGGATGGCGCGCTGACCGGCTTCGTCACCATCGACGGCGACGGCTATCTCGACCAGCTGGTGGTCGATCCCGCGCATTGGGGCTCGGACGCCGCAAGGCTGCTGGTCGATGAAGCCAAGCGCCTGTCGCCGGCCGGCGTGACGCTGCTCGTCAACAAGGACAATTCCCGCGCCATCCGCTTCTACGAACGCAACGGCTTTGCCCATGCGGGCGACGAGGTGAACCCGACCTCGGGACGGCCGGTGCTGAAGATGGAATGGAGGCCGTAAGGCGCGCGCCAATCTCTCTCCAACGTCGTCCCGGCGAAGGCCGGGACTCATGCCGCGTGATCTATCGATAGGCGCAGGTGGCCGTACCGCGGGAGGACTCTTCACTACGAGTCTTCGCCAAACTGTGCCCTGTGGTTATGGGTCCCGGCCTTCGCCGGGACGACAGCGGAGGTTGAGGCCACAACTCGGACTGCCCCCTCACGCCCCCTCGAACTGCAACCTCGCCAGCCGCGCGTAAAGCCCGTTCACCGCCACCAGCTCGGCATGCGTGCCCTGCTCGACGATCTTGCCCTGGTCCATCACCAGGATGCGGTCGCAGGAGAGCACGGTCGCCAGGCGGTGCGCGATCACCAGCGTGGTGCGGTGGCGCATCAGTTCTTCCAGCGCAGTCTGCACCAGCGTCTCGCTTTCGGCATCGAGCGCGGAGGTTGCTTCGTCGAGCAGCAGCAGCGGCGCGTCGCGCAGGATCGCGCGCGCGATTGCGATGCGCTGGCGCTGGCCGCCGGAGAGCATCACGCCGCGTTCGCCGAGCGGGGTCTCAAAACCTTCGGGCAGGCGGCGGATGAACTCGGCGGCGTGTGCGAGCTCGGCGGCGCGCTCGACCTCGACGTCGGTCGCATCGGGCCGGCCGAAGCGGATGTTCTCGCGGGCGCTGGCGGCGAACACGGTCGACTCCTGCGGCACCAGCGCGATGCGCGCACGGAAGTCGCGGGGGTCGGCCGACTGCACCGGCACGCCATCGAGCGAGATCGCGCCGCCCCGCGGATCGTAGAAGCGCAGCAGGAGATGGAAGATCGTGCTCTTGCCGGCGCCGGAGGGACCGACGATCGCGACCTTCTCGCCGGGCCGCACCGCAAACGAGACGGCGTCGAGCACGTTGACGTCGGGCCGCCCCGGATAGGAGAAGCTGACGCGATCGAAGCCGACCTCGCCGCGCGCCGGCACCGGCAGCGCGCGCGGCGCTGCGGGCGCTGCGATCTCCGGCTGCACATGCAGGATCTCGAACAGGCGCTCGGCGGCGCCCGAGGCGGCCGAGACCTCGCCCCAGACTTCGCTGAGCTGGCCGAGCCCCGCGGCGGCGAAGGCCGCATAGAGCACGAACTGGCCGAGCCGGCCCGGCGTGATGGCGCCGGTGAGCACGTCATGCGAACCGATCCAGAGGATCGCGACCACGCTTGCGAACACGATGAAGATGATGATGGCGGTGAGCACCGCGCGCGCCTGGGTCGAGGTGCGTGCCGCCTCATAGGCCTGCTCGACCTCGCCGCCGAAGCGCTTCGCAGCCAGCCCTTCGCTGGTATAGGCCTGCACGGTGCGGATCGCGCCGACCAGCTCGCCGGCATAGGCGGAAGCTTCGGCGAGCGTATCCTGCGCGTTGCGCGACAGCCGCCGCACCCAGCGCCCGAATGCGACCAGCGGCAGCACGATCAGGGGAATGGCGAGCAGCACGAAGCCGGACAGGCGCGGACTGGTGATCACCATCATCGCCGCGGCGCCGAAGAACATCATCAGATTGCGCAGCGCGATCGAGACGGAGGCGCCGACCGCGGATTTGATCTGGGTGGTGTCGGCGGTGAGCCGCGACACCAGTTCGCCGCTGCGCGCGGAATCGAAGAAGGCCGGCGACAGCGAGAGCAGGTGGCCGAAGACGTCGCGCCTGAGATCGGCGACGATGCGCTCGCCGATCGTCATCACCAGGTAGTAGCGCGCGGCACTGGCCAGCGCGAGCACGGCGACGACCGCGATCATCACCGAGAAGTAGCTGTTGATCAGCGCGATGCCTTCCGGCGTCAGGCCGAAATCGATCATGCGCCGCACCGCGATCGGCACCAGCAGCGTGGTGAGCGCAGCGATGGTCAGCGCGACGAAGGCGAGCGCCGCGCGGCCGCGATAACGGGCGACATAGGGCGCGAGCGCCAGCAGCGGACGCAGCTTGGCGCGGCCCTTCGCCGGCGCCTCGATCAGCTCGGCCTCGATCTGGGCGGCGGGCACGTTCTGGCCCTCCTCGCGGTACTGGTCGTCAAGCCGTTCCACAGCGCTCATAAGATCGGGCCCAAGGGGAGAGGTCTGCTCCACATAGGCCGGTGCAGGGGGAGTGGCAAATCCGGGATGCTCCTTAGGGGATGGCCCGGTTCTCCTTTGCCCACAATGGCTTGTTTTACCGGGTCCCGTGGGGTATAGACCCGGCCAAATCCGTCATCGACATCACTCAAGCAAGCGACGCCGGTCGCCCTAGGAATTGCCATGAAAGCCGAAATTCATCCGAATTATCATATGATTAAGGTCGTGATGACCGACGGAACCGAGTACCAGACCCGCTCGACCTGGGGCAAGGAAGGCGACACGCTGAACCTCGACATCGACCCGAAATCGCACCCGGCCTGGACCGGTGGCAACGCGCAGCTGATGGATCGCGGCGGCCGCGTCTCGCGCTTCCAGAAGAAGTTCTCGGGCTTCCTCAAGAAGGATTGATCCGGCCCGCAAGGCTGGAAACGAAAAACGCCCCTGGGAGACCAGGGGCGTTTTTGTTTTTAGCCGTCATTCCGGGG
>NZ_JBFULT010000287.1:0-9448 GCF_054049755.1 Bradyrhizobium sp. P5_C11_2 | reverse complement strand
GACCTGGCCTGCGCGCGTCAACGCGGCGCTGGTGATGCCGAACTCGGACACCAGCTCCTCGACGATGTCGGTGGATTCATGCGCGATCTCGTACATGCGCCGCGCCATGGCGCGGCCGTGCACGGCGTCGATTTCGCGAAACGACAGGCGGAACTTTGCGGTGATCACCCCGCCATTGCGCCCGCTCGCGCCCCAGCCGGGGCGGTTGGCCTCGAGCACGACAGGGGCAAGCCCGCTTTTGGCGATGTGGTGCGCTGCGGACAGGCCCGTGTAGCCCGCACCGATGATCACCACGTCCGCCTGCTGCTCGCCCGACAGGACCGGAAATTCGCGCGCCGGTTCCGCCGTGGCTTCCCACAGCGAATTGGCCGATGGCAGCGCGCTCCAGTTCCGTGTCATGCTGCCACTCATGCGTTACGCCGCCGGCCCAATGGCGGCGTCGGCGAGCGCCTTCAGCGTCGGGAAATGGAAGTCCGGCTTGGTCAGCGTCTCCACCGCCGGCGTGCCACCGAAACCGGCGATGCCCTGGCGGCGCTCGATCCAGCACACCTTGTAGCCGAGCTTCCGCGCGATCCCGATGTCGTGGTACTGGCTCTGCGCGACGTGGAGAATGTCGGACTGCTTGTAGCCGAAGGCCGACTGGCGGCCCTTGTTGTAGGCGAAGAATTCCGGGTTCGGCTTGGCAACGCCGGTGTCGTCGGCGCAGACGGTGTCGTCGAAGGGATTGCCGAGCGCGTGCGCGTAACACGAGAGCGCGACGCGGTCCGCATTGGTCATCGCAACCAGACGGAATTTCGTGCGCAGGCGCCTCAAGGCCTCGACCGAATCCGCGAACGGGCCCCAGCGAAGCACCGAGAGCTGGAAGACGTCGCAGGACGCATCGTCGGAAGGCAATCCGAGCTCCTTGGCGAGATGGCGGTAGACGTGGAACATCGCCTCGCTGGAGCGCTCATAGTGCTTGTCGCGGCCGCGCTTGTAGGGTTCGAAGATCTGCTCGTCGCTGAGCTCGGCTGGCGACTTGCCCGAGATCCTGCGCACCGCGGAGAGCACGCCGGTCTCGAAATCGATCAAGGTGCCGACGACGTCGAAGGTGAGGACCTTGAAATTGCTGAACGCGGCTTGGGACGACATTTTGGTCTCTTCTCTCGGGTTGGACTGGGCTTAAGTTCAGTCCCCCACCCTGGGCACGACGATGGTGTCCTCGGGGTGGAGGGTGACGGTGAGGTTGCCGCCGAGCGGCGGGATGCGGCTGTAGGCCTGGTGGTAGCTCGGCTGGCGCAGGCTGAGCGCGATCCCGCCTTCGAGCGCCAGGAAAATGCGCAGGCTTTCGCCCTGGTAGACGATGTCGGTGACGGTGCCGCTGAGCCGGTTGCAGGCGGCATCCTGCGCGCCGTCGTCGATCAGCAGCTTCTCGCTGTGTACGGCCAGCATCAGGGCATCGCCGTCGGGAATGGCGCGGGCACTACGCAACAGGGCGTTGCCGAGCGCGACACTGGAGGCATCGACGCGGCGGACCGGCAACATCGTCGCCTCGCCGATGAAGCTTGCAACGAAGGAATCGGCGGGATGGTCGTGCAGGCGCGCCGGCTCGTCGATCTGGATCAGCCGGCCGTCCTTCATCACGGCGACGCGGTCGCTCATGGTCAGCGCCTCGCGCTGGTCGTGGGTGACGTAGATGATGGTGGCGCCGATGCGCCGGTGCAGCGCACGCAACTCGATCTGCATGGATTCGCGGAGCTGCTTGTCGAGCGCGGAGAGCGGCTCGTCCATCAGGATCAGCCGCGGCTCGAAGATCATGGCGCGTGCGAGCGCCACGCGCTGGCGCTGGCCGCCGGAGAGCTGCGCGATGCCGCGTTCCTCGTAGCCGGCAAGGCCGACCATCGCCAGCGCGGCGCGCACCTTGTCCGGCCAGCTCGCCTTCGGCAGGTGGCGCGCGCGCAAGGGGAAGGCGACGTTCTCGCCGACGCTCATGTGCGGGAACAGCGCGTAGTTCTGGAACACGACGCCGATGTCGCGCTTGTGCGGTGGCATGTAAGTGACGTCGCGGCCGCCGAACAGGATAGTGCCTGACGATGGCAGGATGAAGCCRCCCAAAATGCCGAGCAGCGTGGTCTTGCCGGAACCGGAGGGGCCGAGCAGCGAGACGAACTCACCGGCGCCGACATTGAGGGACACGTCGTCGAGGGCGCGAACCGCGCCGTAAGCCTTGCTCGCGGACCTGATCTCGACGCTTTCCGCTCGTTTGTCCAACGATCGACCTCGCCATGTCCTCAGCCGGCGTGCCTCACTGCGCGCCATAAGCCTGCATTATAGACAGGGATTTGGAGCACTCCTGGTTGCAGCGTGCACTGCAACCAATCCTTCGCTCGAAGCCCCTGTCTTTGGGCTGTCATGCCAATGACACCAGACTTGGCAAAACTCAGCAATTGCCAAATTCTCACCGCGCCCATAACATGGCGTTATGCCCGAGCTGCGCCGGATGCTGCCTTCCAGTAACGCCCTGTTCGTCTTCGACGCAGCGGCGCGCAATGGCAGCTTCACGGCTGCTGCCGCCGAACTGAACGTGACGCAACCGGCGGTGAGCCGGATGCTCGGACAGTTCGAGGAGCATCTCGGCGTCCGCCTGTTCGATCGCACGGCTGGCCGCGCGGTGCTCACCGAGGAGGGCGAGCTTTTGTATCGCCGCGTGCTCGAAGGCTTTCGCAGTATCGAGAGCGGCCTCGTCGAGATCGAGCGGCGCCGCAAGGGCACCGAGACGGTGACGCTGTCGGTCTCCTCCGCCTTCACCACGCATTGGCTGATGCCGCGCATCGACAAGCTGCAGCGCCAGTTTCCTGAGGTCGATCTGCGCTTCCAGCTGATCTCCGGCGCGCTGCGCGGGCCGGTGGAGAATGTCGATCTCGGGATGCGCTTCCGCGACCGCGACGAGCCGTCATCCGGCGGCACGCTGGTGATGAAGGAAGTGATGCTGCCGATGTGCAGCCCCGCCTATCTCGGCGCGACCGATCCCGCCGAGGGCAACACCATCATCCGCCTCGCCGAGACGCCCGGCGACTGGGCCGCGGATTACGCATCGCTTCTCACCGGGCGCCGCGGCGCGGCCAAGGCGCTGAGCTTCACCGACTATGCCGTCGTGATGCAGGCTGCGCTTCTTGGCCAGGGCATCGCGCTGGGCTGGCTGACGGTCGCCTCGCACTGGCTCTTGACCGGCGCGCTGGTGCCGGCCTCCGACACGCTCACCACCACGCGCCGCATCTGCGAATTCCTGCCGCCGCGCAACCGGCCGATGCGCCCGATTGCCGCCGAAATCCGCGACTGGATCATCGCGCAGATGCAAAGCGAGATCGCGGCGATCAACCGGCTCTATCCGAAGCTCGGCGCGCTGGCGGCGTGCTATTAGGCGGATGTGGTGCTCCCTCTCCCCGTTCTTGCGGGGAGAGGGTCGGGGTGAGGGCTGCGTCCGCAATCACAGTGAGAATTGAACTCGCGGAGAGTCCCCCTCACCCGGATTGCATCTTCGATGCAATCCGGCCTCTCCCCGCAAGCGGGGAGAGGCGAAGAGTCCTTCCATCACGGGGTCAGTGATGTTCGATCGCGCGGATGGCGCCGCGGAGCTCGGCGAGGCCGCGCAGGCGGCCGATCGCGGTGTAGCCGGGATTGGTGCGCTTGGTGGCGGCGAGATCGTCGAGCATGCGGTGGCCGTGATCGGGGCGGAAGACGATTCTTTTGTCGGGCGAACGCCGGGCGTTCTCCTTCAGCAGCGCCTTGAGCACGGCGACCATGTCGACGTCGCCGTCGAGATGATCGGACTCATAGAACGACAGGCCGTCGGCCTCGCGCTTGGTCGCGCGCAGATGCGCAAAGGCGATGCGCGGGCCGAAGCGTTCGGCCATCTCTGGCAGGTTGTTCTCAGGCCGCACGCCGAGCGAGCCCGTGCACAGGCAGATGCCGTTGGCCTTCGACGGCACGGCATCGAACAGCGCCTGATAATCATCCGCGCTGGAGGCGATGCGCGGCAGCCCGAACAGCGGCCGCGGCGGATCGTCGGGATGCAGCGTCAGCGAGACGCCGAGCTGCTCAGCGACAGGTGCGACGCGCCCCAGGAACTCGGCGAGGTGCTGCCGCAGGATCACCGGCGTGATGTCGCGATAGGTCTCTAACCGGTCGCGGAATTGCGGGATCGTCATCGGCTCGGTGGTCGAGCCCGGCAACGCACTGGCGATCGTCATGATGAGGTAGTCGATGTCCGCCTGGCTCATCTTGTCGAACAGTTTTTTCGCGCGCGCCTGCTGCTCCGGTGAATATTCCTGCGCGGCGGCCGGGCGCTTCAAAATGTGCAGCTCGAAGGCGGCAAAGCGGTCCTGGTCGAAGCGCATGGCGCGGGCGCCGTTCGGCAGCTCCCATTCCAGATCGGTGCGGCACCAGTCGACCACGGGCATGAAGTTGTAGCAGATGATCTTGATGCCGGACGCGGCGACCGCCTCCAGGCTCGCGATCCACGCCTCGATCGACTTCGTCGCTTTGGCCCCGAGACGCTTGACGTCGTCGGGGATCGGAATCGATTCCACCACCGACCAGGTCAGTTGCGAGCGGCCGGGCTGGCCGCGCTCGATAAAGTTCTTGCGCTCCTCGACCGCCTTGCGCGTCCAGACTTCGCCAATCGGCACCTGATGCAGCGCCGAGACAATGTCGGTCGCCCCAGCCTGCCTGACATCGTCGAGCGATACCGGATCATCCGGCCCGTACCAGCGCCATCCCTCTAGCATCATGAATAGTCTCCCGGATCAGTTCGCGGTCAGCACGACCTTGACGCTCTGCGAGCGGTCGAGCGCCAGCCGCAGCGCGTCCGGCGCGGTCGACAGCGGCCGCTCGGCGGTGACCAGCGACAGCACGTCGACGCTGCCGGCGCCGATCAGTTCCACCGCGGTCATGAACTCGAAGCCGAAGCGGAACGAGCCGCGCAGGTCGATCTCCTTCGCCATCACGGCGTTCGACGGCGTCGGGATCTGGCCACCTGGCAGATTGCCGATCTGCACCACCACGCCGCCACGCCGGACGATGCCGATCGCACTGGCAAGGCCGGCGGCCGTGCCCGAGACCTCGAACGCGACATCGTAGGGACGCGAGGCGGCCTGCGCTTTCAGACCTTCTTCGCCAGCCGAGACGTTCTCGACATGCGAGGCGCCGAGCCGGGTCGCAAAGGCGAGCGGCGCCGGCGCGATGTCGGCCACCGTGATGTCGGCCATGCCGGCGCGGTGCGCAGCAAGCATGGTCAAGAGCCCGATCGGGCCGGCGCCGAAGATGATGCCGCGCTTGCCCTCGATGTTGCCGGCGCGCGCGACCGCGTGCAGGCAGACCGCGAGCGGTTCAGCCAACGCCGCGGCCTGATAGGACACATGGTCGGGGATCTTCACGCACTGCGCCGGGACCGCATCGAAGTAATTGGCGAAGCCACCCTGCATGTGCGGCGTCTTCGAGGCCGAGCCCATGAAATAGATGTTCTCGCAGAGGTTCGGCCGGCCCTCGCGGCAGGCGACGCAATGGCCGCACCAGCGCGACGGGTTGACGGCGACGCGGTCGCCGACCTTCAGGTTCGCCGCGGGACCGGAGATCTCCACGACCTCGCCCGAAATCTCGTGTCCCAGCACCAGCGGCGACTTCACGACAAAATCGCCGGTCCGGGCATGGCGGAAATAGTGCATGTCCGAACCGCAGATGCCGCCGGCGCCGAAGCGGATGCGCACCATGCCCGATGCCAGCTTGTCGAGCGGATGCTCGATCATGCGCAGATCTTCGGGGCCGAACAGGGTTGCAGCGAGAGCGGTCGAGGTCATTTGGAGAGTCCCATATATTTAGGCAGCCAGAGGGTCAGTTCGGGAATGTAGGTGATCGCGATCAGCGCCACCATCAGCGGCACCAGCCAGGGCAGGATCGCCACCGTCGTGCGCTCGACCGAGAGCTTTGCCACGCGGGCGAGCACGAACAGCACCATGCCGAGCGGCGGATGCAGCAGGCCGATCATCAGGTTCAGCGTCATGATCAGGCCGAAATGGATCGGATCGATCCCGAGCTTGAGCACGATCGGCAGCAGGATCGGCACGAGGATGGTGATCGCCGCCGTGGTGTCGATGAAGCAACCCACGAACAGGATCAGGACGTTGGCGAGCGCCAGGAACACCCATTTGTTGTGGGTGATGCTGAGCATCCAGTCCGACAGCATCTGGGCTGCCTGCGACACCGTCAGCAGCCAGGCGAAGATCGACGCAGCTGTCACGATGAACAGCACCGAGGCCGTGGTCTCGATGGTGTCGAAGGTCGCCTTCGCCACCGTCTTCAGCGTCATGGTGCGATAGCGCACGAGGCCGAGGAACAGCGACCAGATCACGGCGGCAACCGCGGCCTCCGTCGGCGTGAACCAGCCGAGCGTCATACCGCCGATCAGGATCACCGGCGCCATCAGCGCCATCACCGCCGAGAAGTCGAAGTACCAGTCGATCGCGAGCAGCACGCCGAGCCCGATGACGACCGCCATGTTGGTCGACATGCCGGCAACCACCATCAGCCAGATCGTGAGCGGGAAAGCGAGCACGATGGCGATCTCGAGGCCGGCCGAACCGAGCTGCGGCCAGGAGAACGGCGTATCGCTGCCCCATTTGTTCTTGTGCGCGAAGTAGGTGACGGTCGCCATCATCAGCAGTGTCATCACGATGCCGGGGATGACGCCGCCCAGGAACAGCGCGCCGATCGAGACGTTGGCCATCATGCCGTAGATCACGAAGGGCAGCGACGGCGGGATGATGGGCCCGAGCGTCGCGGAGGCCGCGGTGACGCCGACCGAGAACTCGGTGGAGTAGCCGTGGTCCTTCATCGCCTTGATCTCGATGGTGCCGAGACCGGCGGCATCCGCGATCGCCGTGCCGGACATGCCGGAGAAGATCACCGAGCCGATGATGTTGACGTGGCCGAGGCCGCCGCGCATCCAGCCGACCAGAGCAACGGCGAATTTGTAGATGCGTCCGGTCACGCCGGCGATGTTCATGAGGTTGCCGGCCAGGATGAAGAACGGCACGGCGAGCAGCGGAAAGCTCTCGACGCCGGCGATCATGCGCTGCGCCAGCGTGACATCGGGCGTCACGCCGCTGACCAGAATGTAGAGCAGCGACGACGCAGCCATGGCGATCGCCACGGGAACGCCGAGCAGCATCAGGAGGAGAAATCCACCAAGCAACAGCAGCATGACTTTACCCTTCAAAGCCGTCGTAGGCGCCGGGACGTTCGAGGATCGAGTAGCCCTGTCGCAAATGTTGTATGGCCACCTGCACCGAGCGCACGAACATCAGCACGAAGCCGGCCAGCACGGCGTAATAGACGTAGTCCTTGGGCAGATTGATCGTGGTCATCGATTCATCGCCGATGATCTGGATGTAGACCCAGACCAGCTTGATGGCGTAGCCGAAGAAAGCGATCCTGATCAGGTCGATCGCCGTCGACAGCGCGCGCGCCACGAGATGCGGCAAATAGCGGTAGATCAGGTCGACCTGGATATGCCGCGACAGCCGCACGCACATCGAGGAGCCGATGAAGACCACGCCGATCAGGCAATAGGTCGCGATCTCCTCGGTCCAGGCATAACTGTCGTTGAGCACGTAGCGGGTGAAGAACTGGAGGAAGACGGCGAGCGCCATCACCCAGAAGATCGCCAGCGCCACCCAGTCCTCGAAAGCGTAGACGCCGAGATCGACCTTCGGCGCCGCCTCCTCCTCGAAGGTATGGGCGATCTCGTCCGCAGTGATCTGCCGGTGTATTTCGGCGGTCGACATGGGGTTACCTCTCTCCAAATCGTCGTTCCGGGGCGACGCGTCAGCGTCGAACCCGGAACCTCGAGATTCCGGGTTCTCGCTTCGCGAGCCCCGGAATGACGGCGTGAATTACTTGACCGCCTGAATCCGTTCCCAATCCGCCTTGCGATAGCCAAACGTCTCGAACGCGACGTTCTTCAGCACGGTGTCGCGGAACTCGTTCTTGTCGACCTCGGTCACGGTCAGGCCCTTGTCCTTGAAGAAGGCGACCAGCTTGGCCTCGTTCTGCTTGATCTCCGCGGTCGCTTTCGCAGCGGCCTCCTGCGCAACGTCGGTGAAGATCTTCTTGTCCTCGTCGCTGAGCTTCTTCCAAAGCGCGCCCGCCACCACCGTGTTGAGGTGGTCGACGATGTGGCCGGTCAGCACGATGTGCTTCTGCACCTCGTAGAACTTCTTGGCCTCGATCGTGGTCAGCGGGTTCTCCTGCGCCTCGACGGTGCCGTTCTGGAGCGCGAGATAGACTTCGGCGAACGCGATCGGCGCGGTGTTGGCGCCGCAGGCGCGCGGCATCGCCAGATAGGCCGGAACGTCGGGCACGCGCATCTTCAGGCCCTTGAGGTCGGCGCAGCTCTTGATCGGCTTGTTCGACGAGGTCTGGCGCACGCCGTAATAGGTGACGGCGACGATGTGGTGGCCGCTCTTGTCCTCATAACCCTTGGCGAGTTCCTTGAAGATGTCGCTCTTGGTGTAGGCAAGGAGATGGTCCGCATCGCGGAAGGTGTAGGGGTAATAAGTCACGCCGATCGGCGCAAAGCTCTTGGCCGCAAAGCTCGAGCCGGAAATGATGATGTCGACCGAGCCGAGCGAGAGGCCCTGGTTGATGTCGGCTTCCTTGCCGAGCTGGGACGCCGGATAAACATCGACCGTATAGCGCCCGTTGGTGCGCTTGCCGATCTCCTGCGCGGCCCAGACCGAAGCGGTGTGGAACGGCTCCGAGGTCTCGTAGACATGGGCCCATTTCAGCTTGGTCTGCGCCATGCCGGCATGGGTCGTCGCACACATTGCCGCGGCCGAGACCGCCAGCACCATCGTCATCTTTTTCAACACTGACTTTTCCTCCATCGTTTAAGTCTGCTTCTTGTTCGCCCACCCCGAAGCTGAGGTGGACCGCCCAATGTCATCGCCGCCGCGCAGTGCCGCTCTTGACCTGTTTTTTGGCCTGCCTCTTCGGCGCTTGTTCTGGTTTTGACGGCTTTGCCGGTGATCGCGCGGTCCGGCCCCGTTCCGAGGACGATCCAGCCGCGGTCTCGGCGCCAAAATTCTGCGCAAAGCGCTCCTGGGAGCGCACCAGATGATCGCGCATCGCCTCGCGCGCGGCCTGCGGATCGTGCGCTGCAATCGCGTCGCGCACGGTGCGGTGCTCGTCGAGCGCGGTGCGCCACGTGCCCGGGTTCTCGAAATAATGTGCGAGCTGCGCGAAATAGGGATTGAGGCGCTGATCGAACAGTTCGCCGACCACGCGCACCAGCACGGCATTGCCGAGGCTCCCGGCGATCGCGACATGGAAGGCGCGGTCGTGGATCATCGAGGCTTCGCCGGGATGCTCGACGTTCTCCATCGCGACCAGGGCTGCGTCGATGCGGGCGACG
>NZ_JBFULT010000286.1:0-9483 GCF_054049755.1 Bradyrhizobium sp. P5_C11_2 | reverse complement strand
ATGTAGGCGCGAAGTCCGGCGTCGACCGCAAGCGCACTGCCGCCGGTCCCGGAGGTCGCCAGGTTCTCATCATAATTCGACATCGGACAACTCCTCTCGCATCAGCAGGAGCGGCCAGCCTAGACCTCGCGCTTCGCCCGAAACATCGGCTGATCACCCGAGACCGGAACAACAATTACCCTATTCCCTGCCGCGTCCGACGATCAACACCCGCCTTACAAACCCGTAAGCCGAGACCACACCCGTTCCTCATCCCTTTTGCGGAGGGGCCTTACGCGTTTGTCACTGGAGGCCGCCAACGCTCCGGCCTAATCCGGCCGCATGCGCTACTTCTTCCACATCGTCGACAAATACGGCCTCTCTCCCGACCGGACCGGATGCGAGCACGCCGACCAGGACGCGGCCGCCCTCCACGCCCGACGCATCGCCGCCGAGCTCGCGAAGGCCGGTGAATTGTTCCGCTCGAGCTTCGTTCTTGTCGCGCAGGCCGCCGTTCCCGGATCGCCATCGAGCTGCGAGCAAGGCACCCCGACCTCCCTCGCAGAGACCTGACGACGGCCCCCGCGGGGAATTCGGCATGCCGATTTCCTGCCCCGCCCTCTACAGAGAATCCCTGATGTGCGGACGGGAACGCCGTCTCTAAGGTCATGGTCCAAGGGTGGCTGGGTCCAAGGGTGGCTGGCATTCCGCGACCAAGGCTGCCTGTCGCGCCCAGCACATCTCCGATAGGAAGGCCATTTTCTGTCATGGCTCCTTCGTCGAACGAGGCCGATCGGACGTTTTCGCGCAGCGCGCTGATCGCGCTCGTGGTCGGATCGATGGTTGGCTCCGGCATCTTCGCGTTACCGGCATCGTTTGGACGGGCGACGGGGGCCCTGGGCGCGATCATCGCATGGGTCATCGCCGGCACCGGCATGCTCATGCTCGCTTTCGTTTTTCAGACGCTGTCCCGCCGCAGGCCGGATCTGGATGCCGGCATCTATGCCTATGCCAAGGCCGGATTTGGCGACTATCTTGGCTTTGCTTCGGCGGCCGGCTATTGGATCGGCTGCTGCCTTGCAGACGTCGCCTGTCTCATTCTGATCAAGGCCACGATCGGGCAGTTTCTTCCCGTCTTCGGCGACGGAACGACGCCGGCCGCGATCGCATCGGCATCCCTGTTGCTGTGGGGCGTGCACTTCCTGGTCCTGCGGGGCATCAAAGGCGCGGCCGCCCTCAACACGATTGCAACCTACACCAAGATCATCCCGATTCTGTTCTTCATTGCCGTGGCCGTCGTCGCTCTCGATCCTCAGCTGTTCCGGCAAAACTTCTGGGGAACCGAGCAACCGAGCGTAGCGACGGTGTCCGCACAGGTCCGCAGCACATTGCTGCTCACCGTGTTCGTCTTCGTCGGCATCGAGGGGGCCAGCGTCTACTCCCGCTACGCCAGGGATCGGTCCGACATCGGAATCGCGACTGTCGTCGGCTTCGTCGCCGTTCTGTCGCTCCTCGTCCTTGTGACGCTGCTGTCCTATGGCGTGATGCCGCGACAGGAACTCGGTGACCTGTCGCAACCGTCCATGGCAGGCGTCATGGAGGCAATGGTCGGCCGCTGGGGGACCATCTTCATCAGCGGGGCGCTGCTGATCTCGATCCTCGGCAATTACCTGTCCTGGTCGCTGCTTGCAGCCGAGGTGCTGCACTCCGCGGCAGTCAACCGCACCATGCCCTCTTATCTCGCGAGCGAGAACAGCCACCACGTTCCCGCCGGGGCGCTCTGGCTCACCAACTGCGTCATCCAGGCCCTTCTTCTGGTCAGCTGGTTTGCCGAATACGCCTTCACGCTGGCCCTGAAGATGACCAGCTCGATGACGCTGATCCCGTACCTTTTCGTTGCGGCCTTCGGCTTGAGGCTGGCTCATCGCGGCGAGACCTATCATGCCGGCGAACGGGCCCGCATCGTCGACTGGATCCGATCCGCCGTCGCGACGCTGTACGCTGCCGGCATGATCTACGCGGGCGGCCCGAAGTTTCTGCTGCTCTCGGCGATCCTGTATGCGCCCGGGACATTGCTGTTCTTCCAAGCCAAACRTGAACGCAAGGAAGCGGTCTTCAGGCCGCTCGAAGCCATCCTGTTTGCAGCTCTCACGATCGCCGCGTGCGCCGGTGTCTATGCGCTGGCGGTCGGAGCGATCTCGATCTGAAGTCTTGTCGTCGTGCGCTCACCTGGAGGCGAGCATGAAGATCCGGACCATCTGCAGCGCCTTGATCCTTGGTGGATCAATTGCGGCCGCTCCCGCAACCCTGTCTCTGGCTCAGACGAGCAACCAGGGCACGCTCGCGCCAAAGGAGGCCGCGACACCTCCGCCCAGCGGCGCGGCGCCCAATATGAATACGAACCCGACGAAACACCGCTACTGGCGTCATCGCGGCGGCATGCATCCGCACTATGGCAGCCGCCGCGTTCGCACCTAGGCCGCGCGCAGCGGCGGATCATATGGGCCCCTTCGAGTTGGCTGATCGATGAGCGATGCAAGAACAGGACGGGAGGGGCTCCGCGAGCTTGTGCTACGCGACGAAGCTGCCGAACTCACCGGACCTGACGGGCGAAGCAGCATACTCGCGACGGGCCTTGCCCTGCTCGCCGCATGYGTCGCTCTCTTTCTGGTGTGGCAGACGGCCTCCAGCCTCCTGATCGTCTTCGCGGGATTGCTGTTTGCGGCCTTTCTGGATGCTGCCGCGAGGACCCTGGCGCCCGTTCTTCCGCTCAACCGTGCCTGGCGGTTGTCACTGGTGCTCCTGTTGTTCTCCGCCTTGACGGCACTTGGCCTCGCCTGGGGCACCGGCAAGCTGCCGGAGCAGACGCGCGTGCTGCTGAAGGTCATGGACAGCCAGCTCGATGTTCTTCAGGAGCATCTTCTGACATACGGCGTGGATTTGCTCGGTCCCGAATGGGGCCGCGACTTCGCGCAATGGCTGTTCTCCGACCAGGGCAGGTTCCTGAGCCATGCCCGGCTTGTTCTTGGCGGGGCATCGACGGCCCTGACCGGCGCGCTCGTGATCGTGTTCCTCGGAATCCTCTTTGCCCTCGATCCCGCCAGCTATCGCGAAAGCCTGGTGGTGCTGGTGAAGCCGTCATATCGCACCCGGACACGATCAGTGATGGACGAGATGGGCAACGTCCTGCGACTTTGGCTGGTCGGACAGCTCATCCGCATCATCCTGATGACGCTGTGCGTGTGGGGCGCGCTTTATCTCATCGGGCTGCCCGGTCCTTTCGTGCTTGGGCTCCAGGCGGGCCTGTCGAATTTCATTCCCTATCTTGGGCCGATCCTTGCCGCCATCCCGATCGCGCTCGTGGCAACGCCACTCGGCGGCTCTGTGCTGATCTGGGCGATCGTCATCTACACCGTCATTCAATCGATCGAGGGCTACGTGATCGGGCCGCTGATCCAGCGTCAGGCAGTCAGCACGCCGCCGGCCTGGACATTGGTCGCGATCGTCCTCCTTGGCGCGCTGTTCGGCGTCATCGGCATCGCGCTCGCAATGCCGCTGGTCGCCATCGGCCGGGTCGCGATCATCAGATTCTACGTCGAGGACTACCTCGGCGACGACCCCAAGCAGACGTCCAGCAAAGCACAGTCACAAATGAGCGCCCCATGAGCGAGATCGACTCCCGGCAAGACGACGATGCCGCGTCTTCCCCACCGCATTCGGGGATAGCCCATTTTCTGTGGCAACAGCTTCCCTATGTCGTTGCACTGGTGCTCGCGATCGCAGGTGTCGCCTACACCAACGCGTCGCATCAGCCTCTCGTTGGTTATTGGGAGTTTCTGGCGCTCGCCATCGGCGTGGTTTGCGTCATCAGCAAATGGCCGGAGATCGAGGGAAAAGAGGCCCGGTGGCGGCTGATCTGGACCCAGGCGCTGCACTGGGTGGCCGTCCTGGTCACGATGAACATCATGCTGGTATCGGGTGTTCAGCAATTGCTCCCGACGCCGGCAACAAGCCTCGTCCTCCTCACGCTGCTTGCGCTCGGCACCTTCCTCGCCGGCGTCAGTCTTCTGTCGCTGCAGATCGCGTTCCTCGGCCTTGCAATGGGCCTTGCGGTGCCCGCGATATCCTGGCTGCAGCAATCCGTGATCTTCTTCCTGCTGGGCGCCGTCCTGCTGATTGGCCTCGCCATCACGTTCTGGCTTCACCAGGACCGTGGGCCTGGCGCCGTGCCCACCGACACCAAGAGCCAAATGGAGGTTTGAATGCGAATGATTCGGTTGCTCGGATCCTTAGGCGCATTCGTCTTGCTTTGCGCCGCCGCCAATTCAGCTCGCGCCGAAACGTTCAGGGTCGGCAGGTTATTGTGCTTCAGCACGCCGCGCGTTGGCCTGGTCCTTGGATCGGCGCAGTCGCTGCGCTGCGTGTTCCACGCGAACAGACCGCCTCGGCAATATGTCTACGAGGGACGAATAAGGCGTGTCGGTCTTGACCTTGGCGTGACCTCGGCGGGTACCTTGTCCTGGGCCGTCTTCGCCAGGAATTCGCGGATCGGTCCCGGCACTTTGCGAGGCAGCTATGTGGGAGCGAGCGGCAACGTCGCATTGGGCCCCGGCCTCGGCGCCAACGTCCTGATTGGCGGCTCTCGCCGCACGATCGTCCTGCAGCCGCTGTCGATCGAGCGATCGATCGGGATCAACCTGGCGGCGGGAGTGACCCATCTGACGCTGGGTCCGCGAGGCCGGCGATAGGGCCGGCGTGCGATTTCCATTCGCACGATAGGAACATCCCGGACTRCGGCTCAGGGTTTCGTCGGATATCGACGTTGCAGGTTCGAAGCTACGTTTCCAAGCGTGCCGGTCATGACGCGGATCGGGAGGATGCATGACAATCTATCACAGCCGGTCCGGCATCGAAGCCCTCGGCCCTCCCCCATTCTGGGTCTGCGCTCTCCTCGGCATCGTCCTGATTGCCGCCGGTGTCTTCGCCCTGAGCGACGTCGTCTTCGCGACCATCATCAGCGTCAAGTTGATCGGGCTGACCGCGATCGCGGCAGGCGCGTTTGAGATCATTCACGCCTTCTGGACCAAGGGATGGGGCGGCTTGCTGTGGCAGATCCTTCTCGGCGCGCTCTATCTCGCCTTCGGGCTCGTGCTGCTGACCCAGCCCGCCTCCGGCGCACTGATCCTCACCTATTTGCTCGGCGCGGTGCTGTTTGCTTCCGGCGTCATTCGCTGCGTGCTGAGCTTCGCGCACTGGCAACAGAACGGTTGGATGATGCTGATCTCCGGCGTCTTCGGACTGCTCGCGGGCGTGCTGATCCTGTTCGGTTTCCCCACGATCAGCGTCTGGGCCCTTGGATTCCTGCTTGGCGTCGACCTGATCTCGCACGGGCTCGCGTGGCTGCTTTACGCGCTTCAGTCCGTGCCGCGGACTGCGTAACGAAGGAGAAGATGATGATGGACACGCCCTCTCGTCGAGCTTTCCTTGGCTTTGCCCAGAATGCCGTCGCCGCCGCGGCGATCGGCGCCATCGGGGTTCGCTTGATCGAGGCTGCGGAAGCGATGCCGATTGCCCACGATCTCGGCCAGGCCCGTGAGCCGTCGGAGCTCCTGACAGAGGCTCAGTGGTGGGGACCACCACCCGCTCCCGGTTGGGGTTGGGGACCTGCTCCGGGCTGGGGCCGTCCGCGCTGGCAAGCGGGGTGGTGGGGATCGCCCGCTCCCGCCTGGGGGCCCGGCCCGGGCTGGGGCCGACCGCCGCTACTCGCGCAAGCGCAGTGGGGACCGTCGCCGCATCCAGGCTGGGGCCGCCGGCGGCCGCGCAGTCGCCGCTGGGTTTGCTGGTGGCATCGCGGTCGTCGTCATTGCGGGTGGCGGTGGCGCTGATGCTGCAGGCAGCCTTGCGCAGTCCGCTGTGCAAGCCGCGAAGCACGCGATGGAGGCGATCGTGCGCTACACCAATCAATGGCTCCTCGGGGCCGTCCTGATAGCTCTTCTCGTTGTGGCGGTCTGGTTCTGCGTGGCGGTATGGCAGGCAACTTCATCGATGCCGCTTTACCGCAACGTTATCCTGGGAAGCGCCGCAATCCTGATGCTGGTGATCGGCTGTGGCCTGATCGCGCTGATGTTCTATAGCCGTCGCAAGGGTTACGACGAGCCCCCGCGCCACAATCAGATGCGGCGGGAGTAGCGAGGCGCCGGGAACCCGGCTCTGAGTCCGGAGCAAGGAGCGGATCATGAACCTTGCTGGCGTCTCGATCAGGCTGCTGGCGGCAACCCTCCTCACGATCTTCGCCGGCGGAGTGGCCCGAACACAACCTGGCCCGGCCGGGCCGCCCGCCGTCGGCATCGTCGAGGCGACCAGGCGGCCGATCACCGAGACCAGCGAATTCCTTGGCCGGATCGAGGCGATCAATCGCGTCAATGTCGTCGCGCGCGTCACCGCGTTTCTGGAACAGCGCCTGTTCTACGAGGGTGCCGAGATCAAGACGGGTGATGAGCTCTATCGGCTCGAGCGCGGCCCTTTCGAGGCCGATCTCGCATCGAAGCGGGCGCAGGTGGCGCAGCTCCAGGCAACGCTTGAAAATGCCAAGCTGACGACCGAGCGCGCCCGCACGCTGCTCGGCGGGCCGGCCGGACAACAGTCGACCTATGACGCGGCCCTCGCGAACGAGCGCAGCCTCGACGCTCAGGTGCAGGCCGCGCAGGCGCAGGTCCAGGCGTCCCAGATCAATCTCGACTATACGGTGATTGCCGCACCGATCGACGGCAAGATTGGACGGACGGCCGTGACCGAAGGCAACGTCGTCGGTCCAAGCTCCGGCGTGCTGACCACCATCGTCAGCCAGGACCCGATGCATGTCACCTTCCCGGTGCCGCTGCGCCAGGGGCTGGAGCTGCGCGAACGATACGGGCCGCAAGGCGGCCTCGAAGCCGTGGTGATCCGGCTGCGGTTGCCCGACGGCCGCATGTACGGCCAGTCCGGCAAGCTGAATTTCGTCGACAACACCATCGCGCAGAACACCGACACGATCACCGTTCGGGGCGAGATCGCCAATCCGATCCTGCATGCCCCGTCCGCTGCGGGCGTCACCGTTCACGAATTGACCGACGGCGAATTCGTGACGGTCGTGCTCGAAGGCGTCCAACCGGTCGAGGTGGTCGCGATCCCGCGCTCGGCGGTGCTGTCCGACCAGCAGGGCGATTACGTTCTCACAATCGGTCCCGACAACAAGGCCGAGCAGCGGCGCATCCAGCTCGGGCAGTCAACCCCAACCATTGCCGCGGTCATCAGCGGCCTTTCGGCCGGCGACAAGGTTATCGCCGAGGGGCTGCAACGGGTTCGTGTCGGCCAGAGCGTTGCACCGGGGCCGGCAAGTCCGTTGATCCTGTCGAGCATGAAGGCCGGCGCGGGCGATGCGACCCCGCAAGCGGTTCGCGGCAGCTCCGGCAACGCAGCTCCGGTGGACACCAAGCCATGATATCCGGCGTTTTCATCGATCGGCCACGGCTATCGATGGTGATCGCCTTCATCATCACCATCGCCGGCGCGCTGGCGCTCCTGCAGATTCCGGTGGCGCAATTTCCCGATATCGTGCCGCCGCAGGTCACCGTCGCCGGCACCTTCCCGGGCGCCTCTGCGGAGGTCGTGGAGACCAGCGTCGCCCAGCCGCTGGAAGCGCAGGTGATCGGCGTCGACCGCGCGCTCTACATGAAATCGACCAGCGCAAATGACGGCAGCTACACGCTGACGGTTTCGTTCGCGCTCGGCACCAATCCGGACATCAACACCGTCAACGTCAACAACCGCGTGCAGAGCGCGCTGTCGCAACTCCCCACCGAGGTGCAGCAGCAGGGCGTGACGGTCCAGAAGAGATCCTCCTCGATCCTGCAATTCCTGGTGCTCTACAGTGCCGACGGCCAGCAAGACCCGCTCTTCATCACCAACTACGCCATCATCAACGTGCTCGACGCGATTGCGAGCACGCCGGGAGTCGGCCAGGCAAATCTGTTCGCCAAGATGAACTACTCGATGCGGATCTGGTTCGACACCCAGCGGCTCACCAGCCTCAATCTCACGCCGGCCGATGTCATCGCTGCGATCCGCACGCAAAGCGTCCAGGCACCTGTCGGCCGCATTGGCGCGCGGCCGATCAGCGATCAGCAGCAATTCCAGTTCAATGTCCAGACACTGGGCAGGTTGGCAACCACCGATCAATTCGCCAACATCGTGTTGCGCTCAAATCCGGACGGTTCGTCGCTGCTCGTCAGAGACGTCGCCCGCGTCGAAATGGGAGCACAGAATCTCGACAGCGAAGCGCGGATCGACGGGCGCGCCGCCGTGCCGATCGCGATCTACCTCGCACCAGGCGCCAATGCGGTGACCACCGCGCGAGCGGTAGCTGCGTCGATGCAGCGGCTGTCCGCGCGATTTCCCGCGGGCCTGAGCTACCTCGTGCAATACGATTCCACGAGCTTCGTGCGCGATACGATTACGGAAGTCTTGCGGACGCTCGGCGAGGCCTTCGCGCTGGTGGTGATCGTGGTCTACCTCTTTCTCGGCAACCTCCGTGCCACGGTGATCCCGGCCATTGCCGTTCCGGTGAGCCTGGTCGGCACCTTCGCCGTCCTGCTCGTATTCGGCTATTCGGCGAACACGGTGTCGCTGCTGGCGATGGTGCTCGCCATCGGCATCGTCGTGGACGACGCCATCGTCGTGGTGGAGAACGTCGAGCGCGTGATGGAGGAGGAACCGGCCATCTCCCCTGCCGAGGCCTGCAAGAAGGCCATGACGCAGATCACGGCTCCCATCATCGCGATCACGCTGGTCCTGCTCTCCGTGTTCGTGCCGATCGCATTCATTCCCGGCGTCTCCGGCACGCTGTTTCGTCAGTTTGCGGTGACGATCAGCGCCGCCATGATGATCTCGGCGCTGAACGCCCTGACCTTGTCGCCTGCATTGTGCGCGTTGTTCCTGCGTCACACCGGCCCCCGGCGCGGGGTCATGGGCCGCGTTCTCGGCGGCATCGACTGGTTGCGCGGCCGCTACAGCGACGGCGTCCGCCGGCTGGTGCGCGTCGCCGCACTCTCGATTCCGCTCGTCGCGGTGCTCGCCGCCGGCATCTTCGGCATGTCGCTGGTGACACCGACGGGGTTCCTGCCGGAGGAAGACCAGGGCGCCTTCTTCACCTCCGTGCAGCTGCCCGACGGCGCGTCGGTGGCGCGGACCAGCGAAGTCACAAGGCAGGTCGAAGATATCCTGAAGCAGATGCCGGCCGTCGATCACGTACTCGCGGTAATCGGGTTTTCCTTGCTCGACGGAGCCTCCGAGCCGAACAGCGCGTTGGTGGTCACGCGCCTGAAACCGTTTGCCGACCGCAAGGCGGCCGCGGATTCGGCCCAGGCCTTGATCGGACGCACGTTCGCGGCCGGTGCGCAGATCCGGCAGGCCAACGTGCTGCCATTCAACCTGCCGCCGATCATCGGGCTCTCGACCGGCGGCGGA
>NZ_JBFULT010000285.1:0-9551 GCF_054049755.1 Bradyrhizobium sp. P5_C11_2 | reverse complement strand
CTCTTACGAGGCGTTCCGCGATCTTCTGACCACTGATGATCATCGCGCCCGCATGGACAAGCGTCTGGGCGCCAAGGACTACGCCGGGGCACGGCGCGCCGCCAAGCGGCTCGGCGAGGATGCGCTCGCGATCGTCAAGGCCTGCGCCGCGGTCACCGGCAAGGCCAACAAGGCGCGGGACTATCTCGAGGACGTTTCGACCGACGCGCGCCGCGATCTCGGCTATGTGCTTTGCCGCGCGCAATGGCATCTCCAGAACGACCGCATCGACGACGCCGCCGATGTGATCCTGGCGGCCGCGCCCGACACGATGGCGGCGCAGGACACCGATGCCTGGTGGCGCGAGCGGCGCCTGCTGGCGCGAAAACTGCTCGACCAGGGCAAGTTCAAGACCGCCTATGACGTGGTGCGTGCGGCGGCCGTGCCGGCGATGGAGGTCTACCGCGTCGACTACCATTTCATGTGCGGCTGGATCGCGCTGCGCTATCTCGACGATCCCAGGACGGCGATGGTGCATTTCGCCGCGATCGACGAGGGCTCGCCCAATCCGCTCGCGCTGTCGCGCGCGCATTACTGGCGCGGCCGTGCCGCCGAGGCGATGGGCGCAACCGTCGACGCGCGCATGAGCTATCAGGCGGCGGCGCGCTATCCGACGGCCTATTACGGCCAGCTCGCTCGGGCGCGCCTCGGCCTCGACCGGATCGAGCTGCGTCCGCCCTCGCCCGTGCTGGCCGCGGCCGACACACCGCCCGCGGACGAACGCGTGCGCGCCGCCGACATACTGTACGGGATCGGCGAGCGCGACACGGTGTTTTATTACGTCGAGGACTTCGCCAAGGAGAGCACCGAGGTCGCAGCGCTCGAAGCGCTCGGCGAGCTCGCCGGTCGGCGCAACGATGCCCGCGCGATGCTCGAGGTCGGCAAGTCGGCGCTGGCGCGCGGGCTCGCGCTCGACCATTACGCGTTCCCGACCATCGGCATTCCCGAGCACAAGCAGGTCGCGCCCGCAATCGAGACCAGCGTGATCTATTCGGTGGCGCGCACCGAAAGCTCGTTCGACCAGCGCGACAAGTCCCCCGCCAACGCCGTCGGCCTGATGCAGGTGACGCCCGAAGCCGGGCGCGACACCGCAAAACGCTTCGGCCTGACCTATGACTGGGACAGGATGGTCTCCGACCCCGTCTACAACACGCAGATGGGTGCGGCCGAGCTCAGCGCGCTGCTGTCGGAATATCGCGGCAACCAGATCATGACCTTCGCCGGCTACAATGCCGGCCGCGGCCGCGTGCGCGAATGGGTGCAGGCGCGCGGCGATCCGCGCGACCCCAAGGTCGATCCGGTCGACTGGGTCGAGCGCATTCCCCTGTCGGAGACCCGCAACTACGTCCAGCGCGTGATCGAGAACGTGCTGGTCTACCGCGCGCGGTTCGAGGGCAGCAGCCCCGCCACGGCGAAGTCCGAGCAGCGCGTCACGACGCATGAGGTCAGCGCGGCACCAACGGCATCGGCCGCAGCCCCTGCACCTTAGCCTCGCAACGCCGGGGCTGGACGCGGCGCGAAGCTCGATGCAGTGACTGCGGCCGACTTCTCTGCGCGGCCAGCATTGCTCGGCTAGCCGTCACCTCCTTCCGGGGCGGGAAGGCTGTGCGCGCGCAGATATGCCTCGGTCAGCGAGCGCGAGAGCGCGCCCATCTGCATCATCCAGCTCCAGCTCGAAATGGCCGCCAACAGCGTGATGGCCTCGAGCGAAGTGCGGTAAGGCCAAAGCATTTCCATGGCCTGCTGCTGATATTGCCGGTAGCAATCAGTGTCGCAATACCGCCGTTGCGTGGACACATGGCGGACGTAACTCGCGCCCAACGGCTGGGCGCAGGCGCTGCAGGTGGCGCCGTGGCTGGGTCGTCCATGATTGACGAGCATGAATTTCAAGGTCGTGTCCTCTCCTGCCGGCGGGCGCACCGCCGATCGTCTCGACCACGTGTCCGCTCAAGACGCCGCTCGCGTACGCCCCTCGATCAACGGCGCAACTTCGCCATGCAGCGCGTAGCACTCGTAGCCGCAGTAAGGCAGCTGCGTCCTGGCGTCGCGCAGATAGCCGGTGCTGATCTGCTCGCAGCACCACAGACAGAACGTCTTGCGGAAAGGGGTTCTGCCGTTCACCAGTATGAATCTCACGTGGCACCTCCCAGCGCGAAGCAGTAGACCGTGTCGACCAGAGAGGCGGACGGCGGCGGCGCGCAAAGATGGTTGCGGCCGTCAGGATTGTCCCTGTTTCGCTCGACCTTCTGGGACGGGATGAGGATGTATTTGCCGTCTTCCCGGCGCCGGGCGTAGATCCTGCCGTCGACGTACTGAACCTCGGTCGGATAGCAATCTGCGTTGTTGCAGCAACTCAGCACCGGATTGTCGGGCATGTGCCAGCTCGAATAGAACTTCTCGTGCAGAAGCCGATCCTGGGACGGATGGTGACGATGTGCACCATCCTGCCTGACCTCCTCGGCCGCCACTCCCGTCATCACCGGAAGCGGCAGCGCGATCGCCAACAGGAGCTTGCAGGCACGGTTCAATTCAGCCTCCTGATTCAGAACTGCCGAACTGGGCTGATCCTCACGCCGCCTGAAATTGAAACAGCCATCGGCGGTCGCGCTCGCGGCGCGCCCTGAAGCGATCGAGGCATTTCCTTGAGCAGAGCGGCGTTCGCCAGGAATAATATCGGATCAGGCCAAACTTCCCGCCGCAGACGGCGCAGCCGTTTTCGGCAGGACGACGTTCGGATTGTTCGGACTTATCGCACATGATCCTCTCCTCTTGGCCTCTTATGGGTCCTGGCTTTCCTGGTGAGCGGTCACCACGTCGTCAATGAATGCGGCTTCTCAATCGTGACCCGCCAAGTCATGCGGCCGGTCAGGGCAACGGCAGAGGCGGAGCCTCTAAGGTGCATCACGCCGAGCTACGCGGCGGGTTGTGGTTCGCAATCGACTCCACTGGATTGGCAGTGAGACTAGGCCCTATGCAACGGATCGCTCAATTGTACGGAGGTAAATGCACGGTATGACTAGGGATGCGCGAGCTATACGTAGGTTTGTCCCGTAGTCTTGCGGACTTTGCCTGGGCGCAACGAGACGGCGCATGGCTCGCAGGCTGCACGGAGCCCGCGAGTTTTCGACGCAGAGCCCGACTTTGGTCGGAGGCAGAGTCCTGCTTGGTCTGAGGCAATTGCCCCTCTTGTCGCAAAATGCTCTACTCGCATTGACCCCAGCGAGCCGGGACGCATGCGATGATGCCTGGCCAGATCGCGAAACTTGGCAATTCGGCCGCTCAATTGCTGCTCGGCGGCCTTGCGGCGCTTCGATCTCTCGGCAACGGAGCGAAGGACAAGCCTGCGGTCGGAGATGACTGGCGGCAGGACAGCGAGCTGCGCGACGCCGTGAAGCAATGGCGCGAGGTGTTCGAGCACAATCCGGTCATGTACTTCATGATCGATCCGGCCGGAACGGTGCTCAACGTCAATACATTCGGCGCCGCGCAACTGGGCTACACGGCGGCCGAGCTGACCGGCCAATCCGTGCTGAACGTCTTCTTCGAGGAAGATCACGACCTCGTTCGCCGATGCGTCGCGTTGTGCCTGGAAACCGTGGACCAGTCGCATACCTGGGAGATCCGCAAGATCCGGAAGGACGGCTCGGTCCTCTGGGTCCGTGAAAACGCCAAGGCCATGCTGCGCCGCGACGGCACGCCGATCGTCCTGGTCGCCTGTGAAAACATCACCCAGCGCAAGGAGGCCGAGGATGCGCTGCGCCAGAGCGAGGCCTACCTCGCCCAGGCTCAGGAACTGAGCCGCACCGGCAGCTTCGGCCTGAACGCCGCGACCGGCGCGATCGTCTGGTCGAGGGAAACCTTTCGCATCTTCCAATGCGACCCGGCGGTGAAGCCGACCCTGGATTTTGTTTTTCAGCGCATCCATCCGGAAGATCGCGATGCGGTCCGCAAGACCCTCGATAGAGCCTTGCGCGAAGCGGAGGATTACGACCACGAGTATCGCCTGCTGATGCCTGATGGATCGGTCAAATATCTCCATTCCGTGGCGCRCGCGGTGAGACATGCATCAGGGCGCGTCGAGTTTGCCGGGGCTGTCACCGACGTCACGATCACAAAAGAAGCGGACCAGAGGTTGCGTCGCAGCGAGGCCTATTTGGCCGAAGCCCAGCGCCTTAGCCATACCAGCAGCTGGGCCTGGGACGTGAGTCGTCAGGAGTTCGCTTACCGATCGAATGAACTCTACCGCCTGTTCGGATTTGATCCGGACCAGCTCGATGTGCCGGCCAAGGCTTTCCAGCAACGGATCCTTCCCGAGGACTTTCGACGAATTGTCGACGTGGAACGTCAGGCGGTGCAGCAAAGGGAGCCCTTCGAAATTGACTTTCGGATTGCGCGTCCGGACGGTTCGATAAGACGCGTCCATACGGAAGGACATCCCGTCACGGGCAGYGACGGCGAGGTAAATGAAATTATCGGCACGCACGTCGACGTCACCGAGCAGTTCGTCGCAAAAGAAGCGCTGCAAAAGGCATTTGACGAGCTCAAGGAGTCCGAGCAGCGGTTCCGCGACTATGCCGAAACCGCATCGGACTGGTTTTGGGAGACCGGGCCGGATCACCGTATCACCCGGATCTCGGAACACGCCGATACGGCCATTGCTGYGCCGACGGGCTTGATCGGCCTGACCCGTTGGGACATTCCGCCCGATGCCGAGCTCGAGCCCGAGAAGTGGGAGCAGCATCGCGCGGCCCTCGATGCCCACCTTCCGTTTCGCGACCTGGTTTATCGCAGCAGGGATCGCAACGGATCTCCAATCTACGTGCGCACCAGCGGCAAGCCCTTCCACGACGCGAACGGCCATTTTCGCGGCTATCGTGGCGTCAGCAGCGATGTGACGGCGGCGACCCGCGCCGAGCAGGCCGAGGAAGCGCTGCGCAAGGCCCAAGCCGAGCTCGCCCATGTCACGCGCGTTACGATGCTCGGCGAACTGACCGCCTCGATAGCCCACGAAATCACCCAGCCTCTGGCTGCCGTGATCTCCAATGCAGACGCCTGCATCGGCTGGCTCGGCCGCGAACCGGCCGATCTGGATGCCGCGCGCCGCTCCGTGGAGTGGATTGTCGAGGACGCCAATCGGGCCAGCGAGGTGATCCGCAGGATCAGGGCGCTTGCGAAGAAGACCGAAATCGAAGTCGTTCCACTCGACATCAACCAGGTCGTCAGGGAGGCGTTGGCCCTCGTTCGGCGCGAGCTTGCCACCCATGCCGTGTCGGTGCGAATGGAATTGACGTCAAGTCTGCCCAGGATTTGCGGTGATCGGATCCAGCTCCAGCAGGTGCTGATCAACCTTGTCATGAACGGCATCGAAGCCATGGAAGCCAATGTTGGCCGCCCGCGCGAACTGGCGATCCGCTCCAGCCAAGTCGGCGAGAACGGCGACGGCCGCCTGCTCATCACCGTCACGGATCGCGGTGTCGGCCTTGACAAGGACGGGATGGAACGCATCTTCACGCCCTTTTTCACGACAAAGTCGGGCGGCCTGGGGATGGGACTATCGATCTGCCGGTCGATCATCGAGGCTCACGCGGGGCGGCTGTCGGCCTTTCCCAATGAGGGGAGCGGTGCGACTTTCCAGATTGCGCTGCCCTTGCCGCACGGGGACACGTCGTGACCGACCACGCCAAACCGACGCCGGCGCAGGCGGGCGCCGATGATCCGATCGTCATGATCGTTGATGACGATCCGTCGATGCGCCGTGCGCTCACCAATCTCTTTCAATCCGTCGGCCTCAAGGTCGAAGCCTTCGGCTCGGCAGCGGAGGTCATGGAAGCCAAGCCGCCGGCGGTCCCCAGTTGCCTTGTGCTCGACATTCGCCTGCCGGGCTCGAGCGGCTTCGACCTCCAGGCGGACCTCGCGAAGGCCAACATTCACACGCCCATTATCTTCAWCACCGGTCATGGCGATATTCCCATGACCGTCAGGGCCATGAAGAGCGGCGCCATCGATTTTCTGACCAAGCCGGTGCGCGACCAGGACATGCTCGATGCGGTCCAGGCTGCGATCGAACGGGATCGCAAGCGGCGCGATGCCGAGAAGTCGGTATCAAGCGTGCGGACTCGCTTCGAAGGCCTGTCGGCGCGTCAGCGCGACATTCTCGCCCTGGTTGCGTCCGGCCTGATGAACAAGCAAGTCGCCGCCGAACTCGGATTGGCGGAGATTACCGTCAAAATCTATCGCGGCCAGATCATGCGGAAGATGGGCGCGAAGTCCTTGGCCGATCTCGTCAGGATGACCGAGGCGCTCGGAATCCAGCGCCCAGGGCGAAACGTGCAAACCTAAGTATGCTTTTCAAGCGCGCTCCGAGGGCCCACTTTCCGATGGGCGCTGCACCATGATCGGCGGCCCCCCCGRTCAGGAGCGATCATGTCAATCCCTTCGGTCATTTCCGTCATTGACGATGATCCCTCCGTCCGGCTCGCGACGAACAATCTTCTGACGTCGCGGGGGTACACGGTCTACATCTTTGGCTCCGCTCACGAATTTCTCCAATCGGCTGAACTGCACCTGACGTCATGCGTGATCGCGGACGTGCAGATGTCGGCCATGAGCGGTGTCGATCTGTTGATGCATATGCGCGGCCTCGGTCACCGCACGCCCTTCATCTTCATGACGGCCTTTCCCGACGATACCGTGCGCGAGCGCGCGCTGAAGGCTGGCGCCATCTGCTTTCTCGCAAAGCCGTTTTCCACGCCGGCTCTCCTTCAATGTCTGGAGTCGGCCCTGACGGGGCTCGGTGAAGCCAGGACGTGATGCAGCAGCCTCGAGCCCTCTTCACGGCGAGGAATCTCGTCGTCGTGGCCGTGAACGAGGCGGCGATGCGCCTCAATCCACCTTGATGTTCGCCGCCTTGATGATCGGCCACCATTTCGCGATCTCCGCCTTCTGGCGCGTGCCGAGGGCTTCAGGGGTGAGCTGATCCTGGGGCGTCATCTCCAGGCCCTGGCTTTCGAGCTGTTTCTTCACGGCGGGATCGTTCAGCGCTTCCACGGCCGCAGCGTTGAGCCTGGTGACGATCTCCTTCGGCGTGCCCTTCGGCACCCACAGGCCCGACCACAGCGTCATGTTGAAGCCTTTCAGCCCCGCCTCCTCCGCGGTCGGGATCTCCGGCGCCGACGGCAGGCGCTTGTCGTCGGTGATCGCGTAGGCACGGATGGTGCCGGCGCGGACCTGGTTGATGGAGTTGGAGGTCTGGTCGACGATGAGGTCGATCTGGCCGGCGATGAGGTCGTTCAACGCAGGCGCGGTGCCGCGATACGGCACGTATTGCAGCTTGATGCCGCTGACGCTCTCGAAATAAACGCCGGCGATGTGGCTGCCGGAGCCCGCGCCGGCGGTACCGGCCGTTGCCGACGACGGCCGCGACTTCAGCCACGCCAGGAGCTCCTTCAACGAGGCCGCAGGCACGGCATTCTTGCTGACCACGATCATCGGGTTGCTCGGCAACAGCACCACCGGCTCCAGATCGGYGACARGGTCGTAGTTGAGCTTGTAGACGGCGCCGTTGGCGACATGGGTGCCGAGATGGCCGAAGGAGATCGTGTAGCCGTCCGGCGGGGAATGCACGGCGCGGCCGACGCCGATCGAGCCGCCGGCGCCGGTGACATTCTCGATCACCAGCGGTTGGCCGAGCGACGTCCGCATGCGCTCGGCAAGCACGCGGGCCATCGCGTCCGACGGACCGCCGGCGGCGAAGGGCACGATGACGGTGATGGGACGTGAGGGATAATCATCGGCGCGCACGGCGCTCGTGACAGCAAGGATGCCGATCAGCGCGGCCCAGACGGGCTTCGTCATTGTGTCCTCCGCAGCGATTTTTGCTTTTTCCTTACCTCGCCCCGCTTGCGGGGAGAGGTCGAATYCGTGCGCAGCGCGAATTCGGGTGAGGGGGAGCCTCCGCGAGACCTTCTGCCAATGCGTTTGCGGAAGCAGGCCCCCCACCCCTAGCCTCTCAGCGCGAGCGAAGCTCGCCGCGGCCCCGCAAGAACGGGGCGAGGGAGAACTTCTAGAACTGCGAGAAGTCGATCGGCTTGTGCCGGTCGAGCGTGCGGGTCACCGGCGGCAGCGGGTACTTCAGGCCGGTGGCGCAGTTGAACAGCATCACGCGGTCGGTCTTGCTGACGCGGCCGTCGGCGAGGCTCGCCTTGTAGGCGGCGTAGGTCGCGGCGCCCTCGGGGCACAGCAACAGCCCCTCCTCGCGTGCGACCTCGTTCAGCGCCGACGAGATCTTGTCGTCGTCGACCGCGATGGCAAAGCCCTTGCTCTCGCGCACCGCGCGCAGGATCAGGAAATCGCCGATCGCCTGCGGCACGCGGATGCCGGACGCGATGGTGTGGGCGTCCTCCCAGCGCGTCGCATGCTCCGTGCCGGCCTCGTAGGCCCGCACCATCGGCGCACAGCCGGAGGCCTGCACCGCGACCATGCGCGGACGCTTCGCGCCGATGAAGCCGATCTTCTCCAGCTCGTCAAACGCCTTCCACATGCCGATCAGGCCGGTTCCGCCGCCGGTCGGATAGAAGATGACGTCGGGCACGTCCCAGCCGAGCTGTTCGGCGAGCTCCAGGCCCATCGTCTTCTTGCCCTCGATGCGGTAGGGCTCCTTCAGCGTCGAGGTGTCGAACCAGCCGACTTTTGCTTTCCCCTCGCCGACGATCTTGCCGCAATCGTCGATATAGCCGTTGACGCGGTAGACGGTCGCGCCCTGGAGTTCGATCTCGCTGACGTTCACCTCCGGCGTATCAGCCGGGCAGAAGATCGTGGTCTTGATGCCGCAGGATGTCGCGTAGGCCGCGAGCGCCGCGCCGGCATTACCATTCGTCGGCATCGCCATGTGCTTGATGCCGAGCGCCTTTCCCATCGACACCGCCATCACCAGCCCGCGCGCCTTGAACGAGCCGGTCGGCAGCCGCCCCTCGTCCTTGACGATGATCTCGCCGCCACCGAGCTTCTCCCCGAGCTTCGGCAGCCGGATCAGCGGCGTCGTGACCTCGCCGAGCGAGACGATGTCCTTGCATTTGCGCACCGGCAGCAGCTCGCGGTAGCGCCACATGTCGGCGGGGCGCTGGCTCAGCGCGTCCTTGGTCAGCGCCTTCTTCACCCGAGGGAGGTCGTAGCGCACCAGCAGCGGCTTGCCGGCCTTGGAGAGGTTGTGGACCTCATCGGCGGCGTAGCGGTCGCCTTCCATCGCGCATTCGAGATGGGTGACGAAGGTCGGGCGTTCGATGGTGAGGTTGTCGTTGTCTTTCACAACTGTTCTTTCATTTGGGTTTGCGGTTAGACCTTCAATAAGCACCGCCGCGCGGGGTTCGGCCCGCAGCGTCGGGGTACTTTGCATCGAGCGCGATATTATCGTCCCTGCACAGACCGGAGTAGCCCCAAAWTAAGTAGATGATCGCCGGGACGGGCGCGCGATTCCAGGTGGCGGACAAAATCTTCGTAATCGTCGAAGATTAGCA
>NZ_JBFULT010000284.1:0-9583 GCF_054049755.1 Bradyrhizobium sp. P5_C11_2 | reverse complement strand
GATCAATGGAATCCGGATGTGCGAGCCACACTGGCCGGGCTTGGCTTCTTCGACCTGCTCGGCCTGGATATCGGTGTTGCCGCCAATTCCAACGGTTTGCTAATCGAGCCTATGGTTAGTGGCAGCGATGCCGACCTGTCGCCCGTCAACGAGGCGATCCTTTCGTTATTCGGCAAAGTCCAAGGCGATGCAGGCCTACGCGTACAGCTTGCCAGCGCCGTGACCGATGCGGTTGAAAACGTGCGGAGCCATGCTTATCCGCCCAAGTACACGGATTTTCGCAATACGGTGCCGCTTTGGTGGTTCGTGGGTGCCGCGGATCACGAAGGCAGGGTTACCCTTGCCATTTATGATCAAGGAATAACCATTCCTCAAGCGTTGCCGTTAAAATGGGAAGTGGGCCTCTTAACTCAGCGGTTCCTCAGTCTGTTTTCGTTAAGCTTTGACCCCTCTGATGCGAGCCACGACGGCCAGGCAATCGATATGGCAATGCAGCTCACAGCTTCGTCAACCGGGCTCCCATATAGAGGGAAGGGTCTTCCCAAAATCCTAGACATCATCAAGCTTTGTCCCGAAGGTAGGCTTCGTGTCGTCAGTCGCTGCGGCGAATGCATCTATGGCGCAGACGGCTCCAAAGTTGTAAAAACCCACGAAGGGCCGTTGCTAGGAACCTACCTTGAGCTTGAAGCTTTAATCTCCAACCGCCCGCAGCAGCCATGAGCGAAATGATCTTATCTATTGCAAATGACTTTTCGCCTTCACCGGCGGGTCGCACGTCTGYGGACGGCCCCTTCAATGCTGAGCGGTTTCGTGACCAGGTTCTTCTGCCTGCCTTGCAGAAGGCTGCGCAAAATCACGACAAAGTTGTCGTGCTGTTAGACGACGCTTACAGCTATTCTTCTTCCTTCTTGGAGGAGGTGTTCGGTGGCATCGTGAGAAAGCATGCACTGGATGCCAAGACGCTCGCCGACACTTTAGAGATTAGAGCGAACAGCCCAATTTACGAGAGCTTCCGCCAAGACGCGGCGAAGTATTTCAACGACGCGATCAAGTCTCTTTAGACATACAAACCTATATGCCGTGGCGCGCCCGTGCCGGAAACCGACTATCTGCTCGAAATCGGCAAGATACTTCTGACAGCCGCCCTCTCAGCGGGACTGAGCGGCGTTTGGGTCAGCCGCTGGAAGGCAAGCACGGATCAAGCCGATAAGCGGATCGATGACCTTTGCAGCGATATCGCAAAACTTGCCGATCTTGGGAGCGAGTACTGGATTACGCCCCAGGCCGATCCGAAGATCCCCGTGTTACAAGCGCGGATCAGTTCAGGGCTTGTGAGGATCGCTTCAATTCGCGTGTCTCTGGCCGGGCTCGTGAAAGGGCTTGCAAACGACCGGCTTGTGCAAGCTGAAGCAAATTTTTCGCGCGCAATGACCGGCGGGGAATTTGGGGTTCACAATCGGACCGTCTCTGCGGAAACCGCAGCCGCCGTCCAGCATGTAGCTAGTGCCCTGATTGTGCAAATCCGCCGAGAGCGCATGGAAGCTCTACAACAGTGGTGGTTTCTGCCGAGAGTGTGAACGATCCTAGCCAACACGGGCGTCAGCGTTTTCTTTTCTTCATCCTCACGCCAGCACCTCCGCCGTTCTCGGGGATGAACTCGACGCCGGCCTTCTCTAGAGCGGCCTTCAGCTTCGCGCTTGTCTCCGCACGCCCGCCCACCTGTTCGCCATCCTCAGACTCAAGTCTAGCGATGGTTGGCTCTGACACGCCTGACGCCTCGGCGAGGTCGCCCTGCGACCAAGCAAGCAATGCTCGGGCGGCCTTCATCTGACGGACTGAAAACATTTCAACTCCATTGATAGAATTTCTATTGATCGCGCCGCTAAGACGTGTTAATAGAATTTCTATCAAATAGATCTGGCGAGAGCAACCCCAATGAGCAAAACCACCTTCCCGGTGAACGGCGGAGCTATGCCCGCACCTTTCCTCACCAATCAGCAGACCGGGCAATTCAACCGCAACTCAGCCATTGTCCGCCGTGAGGCGTCCGTCAACACCAAGCCGCGCTCATCGGCCAACGCGCTCCGCTCCAAGCTCATGACCGAGGCCCACGCCCTCGCGAAGGCTGACTATGCCGACGAACTGTCGTGCCGCGGTCGCGCCCATCACGTTAACCGCCCCTACAGCTATTACCTCGCGCTCCAGATGCGCAGCGGCTTCGCTGAGGCTCGTGTTGTGCGCACTGGCATGGCGCCGGCCTTTGAGCTGCCTGCTCAGCGTTGGGCATAAGGGAGCGCGCACATGCTCGCACCATCCAACCAAAGCACCCTCGTCAAGGTCCCCGCGCGCCACCTTTTGCGCGGTGACTTGACCGGCTCCGGGGAAGTCGTGCTTAGCGTCAGCGTCGGCACGAAGACCCCCCGTGGCATGGTTGACGTTCTCTTGCAGAAGGGTGAGCGCAAGCGCGCGGCCATCTGGAACGCGCGGACAATCATCGGCGTCCGACGCGGTGGCACTCCTCCGGTGAAGTCGCGGAGCCCGAGGTGGAAATTCCCCTTTCGGATCGCCTGCCGACATTTCACGAGCTCGCCAGCTTCGACGCCGGCAAGGCGTGGGACCGGCTCTCACCCGAGCAGCAGCGCGAAATCGGTTTGCTCGCTCTCGGGTTTGGCACGGTCGGCCAATGCGAGGGGTACTCTCACGAAACCATCGAGGCCGTCCGCGAAGGGTTCAGCTCGAGCCATTGGACGGCCCAGGTTCAGGCAACGGCCGTTTGGCCGCGCCTTCAAATCGAACTGGTCGAAAGCGCCGCACGCGCCGCATTTGAAGCGCTCTGCGAACACTTCGACCCCCTTTGGCCCCAGCTCTTTGGCTGGCAAGCCCGAAAGGAGGTGAAGTAACCGACCAGCACACAGCGCAACCGGCTGAGCGAGGGCGGAACCATACCGCTCGGCCGATGCAGCAACTACCTAATCCCTCCAGCATTTTGAGAGACGACATGAGCAACGCGGTATCTTCGGGCGCGGCGATGACGCACGCCCATACGAAAGACTCCACACCGAGCAGGCGCTCGTTTCTGGCAACGGCTGCCGTTGCAGCGGCTGGCAGTACCACACTAGCGAATGCAGCGGGCATCGCGCCATTACGCGAGACTGATCCGGTCTTTCAAGCCATCGAGAGGCATAAGCTGGCGCGGGAGTGCGTGGCAGCCGCAGCGGACGCCCATTGCATCTTGGAGCGTGAAATTGTGGGCTCTGGCGTCAGGCTCCGGGATGCGCGTGCCAACGATGAGCGACTTGAGGCGAGCGAAGCTGCGATGTCGCTGGCCTTCGATGCTGAGACGGCAGCGGCTTGCGAGATTCTCAACAGCTTTCCAACCACCCCAGCGGGAGTGCTCGCGCTGCTCTCCTATGCTGTGGCTGCTGATACCGACGGGCAGGGCTGGCCGTCTGACCTTTGCGGGGGAGACGACGACAAGTGCGGCTCCTGGCAACAGTTCCTGTTGGCCGCGCTGTGCGAAATTCTTCCGGCGATGATGACGGAGCAAGCGTGATGGGCAAAAACCCCCGCGTCGCAAATCTGCGCCAGCAGAATAGAGAGCGGGAGGCGACTCTAGTCGTCCTCCGCGACCTTCGCAGTCAAGCCCGCGCTGAGATCGATCGGCTCCTAGCGTTTCTCGACGCGAGCGACCTAGATCCTGACTTGGAACCATCGCTTGGCTTTTTAGAACGGCACCCCTCCGTCTATGGAGGCGAGAGAGACCGCAGCGGCAACCAAGAGCGCCTTTGCGAAGGCCTGCGGCTCGATGTCGAGGACGAGCACGACGGCGCCGAGCCGGGAGACGATGACGAGCCTTCCCTAGGCGCGCTGGAAGGCCATACCGATCAACGGGCTGCCTGGCATGTGGTGTCAGTCAACGACTACGAGTTGGACCACTCGGAGAGCGGCATCGGCGACCATGACGGGCTGCACGAGCAGGTTGGAACGCAGGACTGGCAGCAAGGGGCGATGGCATGAAACCGGAAAACTGGCATCGCCGCCATGCCGTGATGTTGGCAAGCCAACTTCCGGAAGGGACTGAGGATGCCTTGACCGTCTTGCGGCTGGCAACTCAGCTAGTGACGGGCTTCCTGGCCGAACCAGATGAAGCCCCAAAAGCCGCTCCCGTATTTAGTATCGTTCAGTCACCCAAGTCGGTTGACGCTTAACGCGCGGCGCCGGCCGCCGGTGAGTTAGCCCTGCGACTCACTCGGCGCCTACTCTCTCAATGTGAAATCCGATGGCTCTTCCTGTCGCTGCCTCGCCGCGATTCAGGATTCGGCTCCCCGACGCGCATTCCGCGCTTCCTATCCAACAAATGGAGATGGTCGTGATGAAACAGTGTCGTCGATGTGAGCAAGTCTTGCCGCTGTCACGCTTCCGAACCGGCAAGAGGGCCCCGCGGGTCTGCGAGTCGTGCCTTTCCAAGCTGATCGCGGGGGCAGTGTTCACGATGAACGCGACCGAGGCCGCGTCCTTCATGGCGCGCCTGGAGGCTGGCGAGACGTTACGTACAATCGTCGGTGGTGGCGGAAACACGATTTGCTCCAAGAAGGCATTCGATAAACACTGCAAGCTGTATCCGGAGTGGGGCGCAAAGGCGCTGGGCCTTGCTGCGTGCAACCGCAAGCTTGCAGACAAGAGGAAGGGACGCTCTAACCCCAATCTTCCAGTGCGGCCGACGAACGTTACAGAAGAGGACATCCCGACATTCCCAGAATTAAAAGCGCGGAATTTCAGCATTCGCGACTGCGCCGCTATTGAAACCTGTATAAATTGTCCTCATCCGGCCGACTGTGCCGCGGTAGGCGAATGCCTCGACAAGATTAACGCGCGTGCCGCTATCCCACATCAGGAAGAATATATGAGGCCTGCGCAGGCCACCGCGTGTATGTCAGCCCTCGAAAAGGGGATGAGCAAACGATGGCTGACGGGCTACGTCAGAGGCACAAAGGCCATCGTATCTGCAAACAAATTTGAAAAGCACTGCGTCGGGTATCGAAACTGGGGCACATGGGCGCTGGCGCTGGTCGAGCGCAATCGCAAACTGGCCGATAGGAAGAAAGGCCATCGTGGCGGTCGAGAGTTCTGCGCACACGGGCATTCATACGCCATCCATGGCAAGAGCTACCTGCAGGCGGACGGTCGGTGGCATCGGCAGTGCTTGGCGTGCGTTAGCTTCCGGTCTAGCAACCCGACTCATACACCTAAGCCGGAATTGGTCGAGAAAGTGCGCGCGGCCGTGATTGCCGGCACGCGGGTCAGTGTTTTGGCAGATCGGCATAGCCCGACATTCGTTTGCGATTTTCGCCAGATCAGGGCCATCCGTCGTCTCCATCACGACATAGCTGAGATGATCGACCGCAACTCGCAACAGCCACGCCTTATAGTGCCGCGACCAGCTATCATTCGCGCCACCAACCTGCGAGAGCCGACATTGACCGGCGTTATCGCCGCACCGACAGATCCGCTGTTCACGTTGGCCGATCAGACAATCTCTCGATCAATACCGACCCATATTCGTAGAGACGCCGTCGTCATGCTAGCAACAGCCTTATGGCTGGGCGAAGTGAAGTCGGAGGACGTTGGGCAAGCGGCGAAGATATTTGTGCGCGCAGCGTGGAGGGAGGACAGCGTAGATCCACGCTTTGTCTCGCTGGATGCGCCTGCGTTTCGCGACGGTAAGATACCACTGGTAGAAAGGCTTAGCGCCGGCCTTTGGTCATAATCAAAGCACCGACGAGCTAGAGCAACGGCCCGCCGGTTCACGCTGGCGGGCCGGATTTGCAGGTTGCCATGAGTTCCAATTTCCCGCTATAGGACACCTATTGCATTAGTTGCATTAGGTCATATTGCCCGTGGGCACACGAGAATTGAGTGCGTATTTTCGCGCAATGGAGCGCTTATGTTTTGAGCAGGCGAGGCTCTGCCTTCCGGGTCTCGGCCGGGAAGCTCTCGAAGAGATAGCTCAAAACTATCAAAGAGAGGCCGAACGGCTGGAAAGCGAGGAGCAGTAAGGCCTCTTTTGCGACGGCGCTGGGAGGCATTCTGCCTGCGAAATCGACGGCGGTGCGCGCGTGCGAGACGCGCCCCCGGCTGGGCGTATGAGGCCGAGGCCGCTCTGCCACGCCCGCGGGTGCGAGCTGGCGGGTCTCTCACCTGAGTTCGCTCGAACTGGTGTATGGATGGGTATGCGCGTCCAGGCGATGACATGGGCCGGTTCGGTGACCTTCATTGGTCTCGTCCTGTCTGCTTGCGCAAATTCAGGTGATCCCACTTCGCCGTCAGTAACCCGTTCTGCCCCATGGGCCCGAGACCTCAACGAGCCACCGCCTACCCGGGAGCCCATCAATGACACTGTCCCGCAGACAAAGGCGGCCCTGAATGCCGCGCGCGAGAGAGCTTTCCGCTAGTCCGTGCGTCCCGCGCCATACACCTCGAACGCGGCGCCGGTCACCCGGGTGGTCACCAGGGCGGTGACCGGGCGGACAAGCAGCCGGTTCACGCTGTCGAGCCTTTGCAGGGCCCGGCAAACTCCCCGTTGACGTGGCCGGCGGAGCTGTCACATTACTTTGACAGACAGGTGCCAATTTTGCAGGCGCTGGGATTTCAGAGCCCAGACCGGAATACGTGGCGAGCGCTGCCAAGCGAATATATTCCGCTTGTGCAGCGTTCAGCATCCTCTCAATTTCGGGAGTTCGGCGTGTTTAATGCTGAAATGACTGCGCTGCTCAGAGCGGTGCTCGAGGAAGTTTGCGAAAATATTCCTGTAAGCGAGACGGGCGCCAGAGCCTACGTTGCTTCGAAGCTGCTCGATGCTGCGGCACAGGGACAGCTCTCAACCGACGCGTTGAAAGCGGCCGGTCTCAAGGCCCTGAACCCACCAACGATGTGGCGCTGATTACCCGCTCCACATCACTCGATCACATAGTATTCGAAGGCGACGCCTTCCGGGTCGTTCTCGGCTAGCGATGCGTCGGCCGCCTCTTCAGTCGCAAAGACCTTCAGGCGGTCCTTGTCTCCAACCTGCTTGCTTGTATCGGTGTAGATCCAGACGGTCATTGGTCCCTCTTCAGCTTGCGCCGGCCCCAATGCGGCTCTTTGCCCTTCGGATTGAACTCGGGGACGTGATGCCGGTTCAAAGCCCGCATGACGCCGATCCGCGCAAACATCGTTGGACCGCCGCGCTCGACCACCAGGAGCAGGGCTTCCATCGCTGCCTGCCACTCCGGCACATCGTGCTCCTTCTTCGGCAGCGCGGCGATGTACTCGCCGGCGTCCAGCAACGTGACCAGCCTGCGGCCGTCTGCCTCTATCGGCTCCTCGAAAGGCCGCCCCCAGCCCTTGATCATTGCGTGTTTCGGTATCCCATGATTGCAAGCTGCGGGTTGCCCCGCTCAAAGTCGGGCCGAACATCGGTGCCGCGACCGCCGCAACCCCGGCAGACAAACCGCGGCTCGAGATCGGAGAGCCTTACGCTGTCAGGCCAGCGGTCGGCGTCCAGAGCAATGTGATGGCCGCAATGGCAATAGATCAGCACGCCGCGCACGCCCATCTCCCGCATCTCGCCGAGCGTGATCTTCACCGGCCGGCCGTCGGCACGTGAGGGATTGTTGCGGCGGGCAGGGCGGGGCATGCCGCCATCGAAGCGGCGCGCAAGCAGGAGTCAAATTATCGATTCCTAGCGGCAGGGCGGGAGCGCGAGCTACCGCCGGTCGTGGGTGTGGAGAAGGCGCCGGTTCACGCTGGCGGGCCTGCCATGCTAGAAGCGATTCCTGCGATCGGTGCCCGCCGATCGCCAAAAGCTTTTCTTGCAACTCCCGCAGGCTTCCAAGGTCGGCGGGTTTTTCTTTGGCTACGCCTGGGCGTCGTCGTACGGTAAGCCGCCTCAGTTTTCGTTTTTGTGCCGACCTAGTCCGCCCGGAACAGGTTGCGAACGCGAAGTGTATTCACCAGCGGAACGCCTCAATTTGAGTGGAACCCGCTCCGAGGATTTACAGTTAAATCGCCGGTTCATTCGTCATGGAGAAAGGCCATGGGATCGCGCCGTAGGTTTAGCCAATCTTCCCCTCTTGAGGAGCGACTTGCCGAAGAAGCGAAAAGCCTACGTGAACTAGCCAAGACACTGCCGCCGGGGGCCCAGCGAGAAGCTTTGTTACGAAAAGCTAGGCAAGACGAAGTCGGCGCGCACATAACTGAGTGGCTTACGTCGCCAGGATTGCAGCCGCCAAAGTAGAGGTATCGGATCCCGCCAGTTCGTGGTCTGTGGTGGGATGGACGACGCAGCCCGATTCCGACGGCAGTCAGAAGACGCCCGCGACCAGCGCCTTCAGCCAGCTCGACAAAGACGCTTGGCTTCGCATAGCTGAGGAATGGCTAAAGCACGCTGTCAGTGCCGAACAACGGGACCGGAGATAAGGCCGCCTCAGTTGCGGCCCCACGAGAACCGACCCATCGCCCAACGCGCGTTGGGCGATGGGCGGTTCCGGGTGGATGGCGCGAACCTAGGACCGCACCACAGACCGATTGCTCAATCTTTCTGTCGGAGAGTCGTTCCTATCAGATGCCCTGAGGCCGTAGCCGCCAGCTGAGGCGGCCTTRCTTCATAGYAAAAACGCCGCCCGCTTAAATGACGCGGACGGCGGCTTACCAGCCCCGGGAGGGTRAGCAAAACCCGGCGGYGGCACAAATTGCATACCCACATCGTKGRGTCTGAGCAAAATTGCTCACTCTCCAAAGACCGCGCCAACYGAGGCGGCCTTAATTCGTTGTTCCAATCAAAATTGACCATGAAAACCGTGAGGTCGGTGCCATATTCCGCCGGCCGGCCCTTGGCATAGATCAAGGAATTTGGTCCCATAGAACACGTCGCGGTGTTCCGCTGGACCAACACAAGATGTAAAGTCCCACATTGACCGCTAAGACCTATTGCAGAGTTTTTAAGCAAGCGAATTTCATGAAGGGAGGAAGTTCATGAAACGCCTCCGGTTCAGACATAAGCTATCGCTCAAAGCGAGGCTTGATCTGGAAGCTCAACAGCTACGCGATGAAGCCAAGGCGCGGCCACCCGGGCACAAGCGAGACAGCCTACTTAGGAAGGCCCGGCCGGACGAAATAACGTCCCACATAACAGAGTGGCTTATGTCGCCTGGGTTGCGGCCGCCGAAGTAAAGCGTAAGATTCAGGTGATTTGCGAACCAAAGGGGGGCAGCGTGACCGCGCCAGACCTGGTTTTGAAAATTGCCATCATAGGACTAGGTGTCTTTTCGACGGTTCTAGTCTCGATGTTGTACTTCAATCTGTAAAGCCAGAGGCCGCCTCAGTTGGCGGCCTCTTCGCATCTGGCCAGTTTCCGACCTCTAGCGATTTTGGAAATGTCCTAATTCACGAAAAGAACAATTCCGGGTCGGTTTCGTTCTCGTCGTATGAAACGGTACTATTTTGACATACGAGAGGGCGATGAGATCATTCCCGATGAGGAAGGTCTGGAACTCTCCACCATAGAGAAGGTGCAAGAAGAGGCGGCTCGCTCGCTGGCGGATAT
>NZ_JBFULT010000283.1:0-11018 GCF_054049755.1 Bradyrhizobium sp. P5_C11_2 | reverse complement strand
CTGATCCTCCCTCGGCTTCGCGGTTCTTCCGCACTTTGCGTGGATCAGGCAGCGAGGAGCACGCGGCGGCGGCGGAGTGCGAAGCTGGCGCGGCCGTACATGGTACGCTTGAGCATCTTCAGCCGACTGATCTGCCCTTCAGCCTGCGCGTTGCTCCAGGGCGTCGTCAGCGCCGCCCGAACCGCCGGCCCGTCCTGCGCCAAGCCAGCCGCGAAGGTCTCCAATGCCGCCACGCCGCAGGGGCGCGTCTCGCGGAGCCATCTGTCGAGTTCGCCGGCCGCATCCACCGGTCGGTCGCCATCCAGGCCGCAGGCGCGCACCAACATCGTGAACCGCCGCGCCAGATCGGCGACGCGTGCTGCCTCGGCGTCCTGCCGGATGCGAGCGAGGTCGGCCGCGGCACGGGGCGGCAACGTCTTGATCGGCTGAACCAGGGTCCAGGCCAAGTGCTTGGGAGAGGCGATCGGTTCTGCTCTGGGAGCCTCCGCGCTCGTCGCTCCGGTTCGCGACAGCCACTTGTGGGCGGTGCGCGACGCCGGCACCGTGCGCCGCTCGGCGACGTAGCGGTGCACCTGCCGATGCGTTCCGGCAAAGCCCTGATCGCGGACCTCGCGCCAGAGCGCCATGGCGTTCTCGCAGCCTTCGGCCCTGCGCTGCTCCAGATGAGCCAGGTAGGGGTCGAGGCGAGACGGAGCGGACCGCTGCTGGATCGCGCGCTCGGGGAAGCTCTCAGCCTGGGCGTACTTGCGCACGGTCGCGCGCGCCAACCTTGTAGCGCGACCGATCGCCAGGAGGGTCTCACCTGCCAGATGACGCCGACGCACGTCCTCGTAGGCCGCAAGCCGCCGGGCACGACGATCACGGCTCATTGTGATCTCGGCGGCGCTGCGGCGGTATGCACGCAGGCGTTCCCCAGGCTGGCGGCCATCCCCGCTGGGTAGAGCGGGCAGCTGCCGCAGCCGGCCATGGACTCGGCCGAGCCAGCGTTCGATCGCCTGGCGCATGTTGAGAAGAAGATGCCATCGGTCGGCGACCTGGAGAGCAGCGGGAGCGCCTGCCGTCGCCGCTCGGGCGTACTCGGTCGAGCGATCGCGGGTGACGATCTGGATGCCGGGATGGCGCCGCAGCCAGTCGGTGACGGTCGCCCCGGTTCGGTCGGGCAGCAGGTCGATCGGGCATCGACGGTCGAGATCGACGAGCAGCGTGCCGTAGGTCCGTCCTTTGCGGATAGCCCAATCGTCGATGCCCACGGCTCGCGGCCGATCCACGCTCGGCAGCGGTAGGCGGTGCACGAGACGCAGGATCGTATCGGGGCTGGTCTGCATCCCCAGATGGCTGGTCAGGCGCGCACCGGCCTCGCCCCCGGCCGCAAGCCCGATACGGGTCTGAGCCTGTGCGAGGCGGCGCGTCTGACCGATGCTCGGCAGATCGGCCGAGCGGCGTTCATGGCGGCTGTGAACGGCAGAGCTGGTCGTGCCACAGGTCGGGCAACGCCCATGCACACGCCGCGCATGGGCGAAGACGACAAGACGACCGTCGCTCCGGATGACGCGCTCGATGGCGCAGCCCGGCAGGGATGAGGACAGGATCATCCCCCTGGTGAACCAGCCCGTGGCATCCCCGTCACCGCGACCGTTCCACGCAAAGTGCGGGAGAACCGAGAAGCCGAGGGAGGATAACGGCCCCTCGGCTCAAACGTCGAGGGGCTTCTAAACCGGCCAGGCAGGAGTGCGCCCATTGCCAGCATGCAGCTGCGCCAAGCAGCATCTCCAAAGCAGTCATTCGCCGACTTGGATGTTACGGAGCCCGAGTCTCACCTGCGGTCCTTGCCGCGCATATAAGCACCCGCGACCCCAGATGAGCGCCGAGCGCGAGCAGGCCGAGGAAGAAGCACCGCCGGAACATCCGCTCGCTGACCCGGCCTCGTACTTAGCTGCAAGTCCGCAGGCGGTTTCAAGACACCGTTCCCGCCTCAGCGACGTGATCCGCGTTCTACAAGAGGCCGCACACTTGGCCGATCAGCCTGCGGGACGATGACGGTCCGCCAGGCGCTTGATCCGCACCGGGATCGGGTGGATCCTGGCGGCTTGTCCTAGGGAGGGAAATTGCCGTGTCGGACCACGTCTACAAAGTCATCGAGCTGGTTGGCTCATCCACGGTGTCGATCGAGGAAGCGATCCAGGGTGCCATCGCACGCGCCGGCCAGACGGTGCGCAACCTACGCTGGTTCGAGGTGCTGGAGACCCGCGGCCAGATCGAGAACGGCAAGGTGCAGCAATACCAAGTCACCTTGAAGGTTGGGTTCACGACGGATGGGGCCGCAACAGGGGCCTAGTCGTCACTTTGAGACGACCGCCTGAGCTGCAACGAAGGTCCGCTTCTGCAGTTTAAGGATCAGAGGCAGTTACGCGGCTTTCGGCCAAATCTCCTCATTCATCATCGCCGTAACGCTTCGCGCCCTATTCCACCTGCGCTGGATCTCGCTGTGAAACAAGCTCAACGCTGGGATATCGGGTGGGCCCTCCTGGCCTCAACGATAATCTGCCTCGGAGAGCGGCCTGCCATGGCATTGATCCGGCGCTGCATCATCTCAGTCGCAATCAGTTTCGCCGCCATGACCGGGCCGGCCTCAGCCCAACCGATTCACGTCAAGATCGGCGTCCTCAACGACATGTCCGGCGTCTACGCGGATACCGGTGGAAAAGGCTCCGTTGTCGCCGTACAGAAGGCGGTCGACGACCTCGCCAAAACAAACCCGGACGTGTAGGTCGAGGTCGTCTCGGCCGACCACCAGAACATGCCGGATGTCGGCGCCCCCGTCGCTCGCCAATGGTACGACCGCGAGGGCATTGATGCGATCGCCGACGTGCCGACATCCTCTGTGGTACTGGCGGTAAGCCAAGTCACGCGAGAAGAACAAGGTCTTCATCGGCTCAAGGGGCGGATCAATTGCGTTCAAGATCTCCGGCGACGTCTAGATCGGAGGACGACCACACAACGCAGATTCCGGCATCAGCGGGCCGATCACCGCCCACCCAGCACCCGGCAGGTCGGTTTTATAGCCAAGGCCGGCGCGGCTATGCTGCCGCCGAGTGGTCGGGGTCCACATGGCGCTTCCAGATCAGGCTTCAGCACTCTCCTGGAAGCACTGCCGTCCCGACCACTCAACTCGGATCAACCAGCCTTCGGACGAACTCTGATGATGGGCACGGTCCAACCTTCCGATCAATGAGCGTTGGCCTTCCCCACCAGCGGACAACCCCCCTCCGACAACGGTCTAAAAGCCTGCTCTGCCGGAATCGTAGCGATCAATTTGTAGTAGTCGAACGGGTACTTCGACTCAGCTGGTGATTTAACCTGAAAAAGGTAAATGTTGCGCATTACGCGCCCGTCCTCGCGAATTGAACCGTTCTTCGTGAAGAAATCATTAATCGGCAATTCCTTCATTTTTTGGACAACCTTCGTAGCGTCGTCAGTCCCAGCGGCCTCAATGGCCTTTAAGTAATGTGTCACGGCGCCGTAGACGCCAGCGTTGGGCATGGTGGGTACCTTGTTGACCCGTTTCAAGAACCTTTTCGTCCACGCCCGTGTCTCGTCGCTCATGTCCCAGTAGAATGCGGAAGCCAAGAGTAGACCCTTCGCGTTCTGCAAACCCATACTGTGGACATCCGAGATGTAGGTCAGAAGCCCGACGATCTGCTGGTTCTGTGTGATGCCGAATTCGTTCGCCTGCTTGATAGAGTTGACCGTGTCGCCGCCGGCATTGGCGAGGGCTATCACCTTTGCACCCGAGGCTTGCGCCTGGAGCAGGAAGGAGGAGAAGTCCTGGGTATCCTGTGGGTGCCGGACGGCGCCAAGGACTTTTCCCCCGGCGGTGTTAACTACCGCCATGGCGTCGCGCTCGAGTGCATGGCCGAAGGCATAATCCGCGGTAATAAAGAACCAGGTGTCAGCCCCACGCTTAAGCAGCGCGCCGCCGGTCGCGTGGGCGAGCGCGTAGCTATCGTATGTCCAATGGACGCTGACAGGAGAGCAGGCCTTTCCGGTCAGGTCGGACGAGCCTGAGGACGAGATAAGGAAGGCGCGGTTCTTATCCCGAGTGATCTCTTGCACGGCAAAGGCGATCGACGAGACCGGCACGTCGACGATCGTGTCTACCTGCTCGCGATCGATCCACCGGCGGGCGATACTAGCACCGATATCCGTCTTGTTCTGGTGGTCGGCGGAAATGACCTCGATGCGCTTGCCGAGCACGGTCCCGCCGAAATCCTCAACTGCCATCTGGGCGGCAGTAACGGAGCCGATGCCGCTAAGGTCGGARTAAAGGCCGCTCATGTCTGCGAGCACGCCAATCTTGACAACGTCGTCCGAGATCTGCGCAGAAGCGTTGGTAACCAGAAGGGTGCAGGTTGCCACTGCAATGAGCGTGCATTTCCAATTTTTCAAGACGTTTCTCCCATCGAATTTTTAGCATTACTGATGTTCGTCGTGCATCGTGATCGAATTAGATCTAGAGTTGATGATCGACGTCCTTAGATTTGACATAGTAGACGCAGCAATGGAACGTAAGCTGGGCCTTCATCGATCTAATCGCCGGGATCTAATAGATAATTCATCGCGCTAACACGTCAAACCATTGGTTATGCTTGCCGCCGGGCGGACGCAGGCGTCAGGTTCGCACCACTTGCGCCGCAATAGCAGCTGCGATGACGAGTAGGCCAATTCACGTCCCGTGATCCCGATTGTCCATCCGTAGCGCTCCTCTCAAGCCATCCGACTAGGCCGGACGCGAAATCCAAACTGAGCCCGACACTCAGACGGCGCATCTTTTGTTTAACTTGAACGTCAACACGTCTCGCATGAGATCGTCGGTAAGTTCCGCATTAGATAGCGCTGCACCGCCCGCTGATGCGGCATGTTCTGCCCATCGTGAACTTTCATCGAGTCTTATTCTCCTTACGCGGCCGATTATTTTAACTCGAGGCTTGAAATGCGGGCAAGATATTTTTCGTTTGTAACCATTTGTTTTTCATAGGACTGCAAAGCCGCCTGTTGTGCTTGGCGTTCTAAAACGAAGAGGTCGGCGTCAGGACCGCGTCGGAAGTGGGTTCTGAAGCACGGCGGATAGGCAGAGTTAACTTGGCAGCTCACTTAAGCCATGTGACCATCCCAACAGCAGCCAAGGAGCAAGCTAAGCCAACGGCAAAAAGTTGGTTATGAGAGCCAGTATGGCCGAAAGCAAATGCGAGGGCGAGGGAACTCACCGCCTGAAAGACAGCAAAGCTGGCTGTCGTGTATTGCCATATGACTCCTGCAGTCTCACCTGCGATCTCACGTGTCCGGCCGAGTGCCACTGCTGTTGCACCGATCCCTCCAAATCCCCCTAGAAATGCTCCAAGAAGCAGGCAGAAGGCCGGGGGCGCTAGTACGAGCGCGACCCCAAACGCCTGGAGAGCGAACCACCACTGGATGGTTCTTGCGCCCCCCCAAAGATCGATTGCGCGCCCGGCCGTGAGAGTTCCCGAAAGGGCGCCGAGGCCAAAGAGCATCAATGCGTAGCTAGCGAAGCTGAATGTGTGGCCCTGTCCCCGGACCACAAGATCTGCGAGATAAACCATATGTGGAACCATGCCGGCGCCCGCGATTCCGTAAGCCACTATCAGAGCGGTCGCGCTGCCGAAGTTTGCCCCCTTTGATGGCTCGAGAATCTGAGTCTGCGGCCAGGCCGGTCGAGCGAAGGCCCAAAGAACAACCATGCAGCCTGCGAGGACAATCCAAGTGGCCGATAGTCCCCAGGTTAGGAGCGGCGGCATCGCGAGCGCCGTGACAATGATCCCGGTTCCGACACCTGATATAACGATACCACCTGCGGTTCCGCGTCGGGCGGGTTCCACGACGGCCTGCACCGCTGGACCAGCAAGGGACATGAGGACACCGCCTGAAACTCCGGCGGCGCTACGCCAGATCGCCAACCAGACCACGCCACCATTCCAGCTACAGGCAAAGAAGGAAAGCGCCGTCAGCAACATACCGCAATCAAGCGAACGCGGGACTCCGATGCGCTTCGCTATGAGCCGGCCGCCGGACACTCCGATGAGATAGCCCACCAGATTGAGAGCGCCCAGCAGACCTGCACCACCCCCATTCAGCCACCCGGCGGTGACCATCGCTGGGAATAAGGTGAGGTAAGCAAAGCGGGCAAGACCGACCCCAACGAGCGTCGCTGAGGCACCGGAGAGAGCAGGGCGAATAAACCGAACTCCCACGACACTGATTGGCCCGGAGGAAAAACAATGGTCGGGCTCGGCCTGCTGCTTCACAAAATGTCCCTTCACCGAGTGAGAACTTGGGCTACTTCTTTTTTCCCGAGCGACGATCCAAACAGAATCCGAGTTTTACTTGCAATTGGAAGTGACCAAACGAGCCGTCGCTCGCGGAATGCCCTCCAGCTTCAGTGACCTGAAGCCACTCAGGACGGTCGATTGTCTGTTGTGCGGTCGCGATCGCCCGCCGGATCAAGCCATCTCTGCAAGAAGGTGACGAGCCGTAGGTTTTGGTCACAGAATAAATGTGGCTTATCGCTACCTTCATTGTTGCTCAAGTGCGATCAGAAACGGCAATGCTCTCAAGTAGAACCGCGCGTCAGGACGGCGTCTTACCCCCGATGCTCTGAGTGGCGTCCGCCGCGGTTTGGATTAACCGTCTAGTAATGACCTCAATTTTGTCGCAGGGCACTTTTCCTTCAGGGCCCCAAATTGTAATTGCCAAGACAACGTTTCCGGGTACATCGAAGACCGGAGCCTGAGCAAAGTGAAATTCGTAACGTTTGCCAGTTTTTAGCGGCCCGGGGTTGTAGCTGGTTGCGGCGTCCGCAAGCAATCTAAGGAGGTCCTTCTCGGTTATCGCGGCATCGCCGATGCTGGTCAGGAAGGCCGCGCGCTCCCATTTGAGGCTCACCTCGTGGCCGAAGCCGATAGCGCAGCCACGCGAGCGGATATTCTTAATCATTTGCATGCACGATTGATGGTCCAGACAGAATTCGCCTCCGCAATGGGAGAGCCACTCTGACTGTTCCTCCGGCGTTCCCCAAGCCGCGAAAGCGCCACCAACCGGCGGCATAAACGGCAGCCGCTGGCCGACACGCGTGGGGAAATCTACTGTACGCGACCGTCCGAATGAGCCGACTAGAATAATCTCGGACTTCACGCGAGCGACCGCAGTCACCTCCGTGTCGAACTCGCTCGCTAACCTCTCGAGCGAGGGCCGAATGCGATCGAGCAACCTCAACTTGTCGAGGATCTCGGCCTCGCCGCTGATCATCGATTGGGCGGTGAACGTGCCGTAGCCACCACGGTAGAACAGAAGCGGCGTAGCGGCCGCGCCGAGGTCCAGATCCAAGACCCGGCCCAGCACGATCAGATGGTCGCCAGCCTCGTATTCGGTTACCTTCACACATTCAATCTGCGCAATGGCGCCGGCGATCACAGGATTGCCAAACTCGGACCGACTCCAGTCGATATCCGAGAACTTGTCGGGCCGCTTCGATGCAAGATCGCGACAGACGTCCAGCTGGTGCGCGCCCAGGACGTTCACGCAGAAATTGTCGAGCTGCTGCAGCTTCTGCCAACTGGACGATTTCTTGTCGGGCATGAAGGAAATCAGCGGCGGGTCGAGCGAAGTCGAGCCGAAGCTTCCGACAACCATCCCGACGGGGGCACCGTCCGCGCCGCAGGCGGTAATTACCGCGACGCCGGTGGGGTACTGTCCGAGGAYCTCGCGAAAGCGACTGGCCGAGATGGCCGAGGACGACGGTTCCATCTTGCTCCCTTTCGAGGTCTAAGAGCGGCAAATCTGACGACGATGAGATTGCCGGCGACGAGTTAACCTGACCTGGCGTTTGGAGCGAGCCGAGTAAGAGGCGGCTGAATGGCTGTGGCCGTGGGACGCCGGAAGGCCAGATTAGATGAACAAGTGCCGACAGTGGTCGATGTTCGTTTCAATTTTTGCGATTTTCAGCAGCGGCAGCGCGATAGGCAGCAATTCGTCTATGGATACCCGGCCGTGCAGCCGAACGCGCGAGACTGGCTAAATCTCTGTCATCTGCGACTTGATCCTGCCGAACGTTGGCGAGCAGATCGCTCATCGCCGTAGAGCTGAGGTCCTCGATGCTTGTCCTCACTGCCGTGATGATGCTGTCCCAAGCCTCACGTTCTTCGAGGTGGGTCAGCAGGCCCACCTCGCGTGCTTCGACACCAACGAGTGTAGAGTTCGCAAGAAGAAATTCGCGCGCCTTCTGCTCCCCAAGAAGGCACCCGAGCCTGCGGGTACCGAGAGCGATGCCGAAGCGGTAGCCGGGGAAGCGGAAGCGGCAGCCGGGTGCACCAATCCGATAAGTAGACGCGGCCACCAAGTCCGCGCCTGCGCCAAAAACAGCCCCATGCGCACACGCTATCGTCACGAAGGGAGCGCGCCAGAGCAGTTGGAGTGTCTGCTCGATCCGGACGAAGCGCAGAAGCAGGTCCCCCTCTGACAGGTCGTCCACGCCTGTGAAATCGAAGCCGCCGCAGAAGTTCTTCCCGTTCGCATCAAGCACTACGATACGGGCGCCTGTTTCCGCCGCCTCTTGGAGGGCCAACAGCAACACGTTACAAAGTGTGTCATCGACCGCGTTTGCTTGATTGGGCCGATTGAGCGTCAGGCGTAAGCCGCAGGCTCCGAGATCGCTGACGATGACCGGACCGTTCATCAGTCATTTTCCTTGATCCAGTCGCGCGCGACCTCCTTCGTGTGTTCCCCTAAGGTCGGTGGCGGCCGATCAATTTTGAATTCGAAATCGCTGATTGCGATGGGAAAGCCAACGGTCGTCGTGCTGACGCCGTTGGGCAGCGTGAGGTTATGGAGCAATCCCATGGCCTGGACATGCGGATCAGCCAGGATCGAATCGAAGCTGTTGACTGGAGCGCAGGGGATACCCTGGGCATCGAGTTTCGCGAGCCAGTGCGCGCGGGGCATGGTGCTGAAGATCGGCTGCAGGAGATCGAATAGCTCGGCCTGATGGCGGGCGCGCAGTTCTTGGGTCTCGAACCGCGGATCCGCGGTGAACTCCTCCCTCCCCACGACGCTGCAGAATTTTCGCCAGAGCTCTTGGTTACCCGCTGCAACGACGAATGGGGCATCCTCTGCGTCGAAGCCCCGGTAAGGGGCGTTTCGCGGGTGTGCCGAGCCGAGGCGGCGTGGAACGGCACCGGTGCCGAAGTACTCGCTTGTCTGGAGTGCAGAGATCCCCAAGAGGCTCCCAAGCATTGAGCAGTCAATAAAGGCGCCCTTGCCCGTCTCCGTTACCTGCCGCAGTACCGCCGAGATGCAATAGGCAGCATAGAGGCCGGCGCAGAAGTCTCCGACAGGAACGCCGCACTTCACGGGCGAGCCACCGGGCTCCCCCGTGACGCTCATCAAGCCGCTGATGGCTTGGACGGTAACGTCGAAGGCTCCCTTTTTCGCATAGGGGCCAACCTGGCCGTAACCGGAGATCGAGCAGTAGACGATCCGGGGGTTCAGCTTGGCTACGGCTTCATAGCCGAGGCCCAAACGCTTCAGGACGCCCGGCCGGAAATTCTCGATGATGACGTCGGCCGCGCGGCAGAGCTCCTGAAGATGGGCGACTTCAGCCGGGGCCTTGAGATCGACAGTGATGCTGCGTTTATTGCGATTCAGTGACGCGAAGTTGCCGCTGAAGCGGCCGGCGTGCTCACGCCCCTCCGGCGCCATCAGTGGCGGCCAGTCACGCATACCGTCGCCGCCGTCTGGCCGCTCAACCTTCACCACGTCGGCACCGAGGTCGGCCAGGAGCATGCCGACGTAAGGGCCAGCTGCAATCTGGCCAAACTCAAGGACACGTAGACCGGAAAGTGGTCCGTTGCTCGTGCTGCTCATGCCCGCAAACCCGCTTGCTTCATCAGAGGAAGAACATTATTCCCGAAGTATTCGAGATCCGGCAGGTAGTCGAAAAAGTTCACTTGGACGCCGTCGCAGCCAGCCGCGTGCAGCTTTATAAAGCCCTCGACGATCTGCTCGGGTGTGCCGACGAGGTGGACGTTCCCGCCGATCACCCATTGGGCGCGGCTGTGTCCGCGCCAGGACTTGGTATCCCCGCCCACGAAGGTCTGCACGAAGTTGTCTGCTGCCACGGGGTCCTCATGCTCCAGGATGCGACGGTAAGCATCCTGCGCCTCTTTCTCAGTCGGGCGGCAGATCACGTGGGGATTGATGATCGTCTTGACCTGCCGTCCGTAGGAGGCGGCAAGGTCCTTGATGCGGGCGTTAACCGGCGGCAGGGTCTCATAAGCCTTGGCCGGCTCGGCGCCGCCGGGGCTGGTGATGAAGATGAAGTCCGAGTGCTTCGCCGCGTAGGCCAGCCCGGCGCCGGACGAAGCCGCGTTGACCAAGAAGGGGCGGCGGGCCCCCGGCCGTGGCGCAAGGAAGGCCTTCTCCGTCTTCCACCAGCGCCCATTGAAGGTCAGGTTCTCATCCTCGGCCCAGAGGCGTTCCAGGAGCGTCGTGAACTCGTCGGCCATGTCGTAGCGCAGGTCGTGCTCGATCATGTCGAGGCCGAACATGCGGTACTCGCTTGGCTTGTAGCCGGTCACGACATTCACGCCCCATCGACCGCCACTAATGTGGTCGAGAGCGGCGCCGAACTTCGCGAGGTGCAGCGGGTGCCAAGCGTAGAGGATGTGGACCGTGTTGATGAGCACGATCTTCTTCGTCATCGCCGCCAGCGCGGTGTTGACGATGATCGGATCGAGTTCGTGCTCGCGGAAGCGCATCTCGCCACCATATCCGCCCTTGCTCATCCATTGCGCAAGGCCGAAGGCTAGATCGAACCCTAATTCCTCCGCTTTCAGCGTGCATTTCGATAGATAATCGAAGGTCCAAGAGGTCGTCCGAGGAGCGCGAGAGGGGCTCCAAGCGCCCTCCTGCATCGGCAAGAAGAGTCCGAGAACGAGCTTGTTCTTGGG
>NZ_JBFULT010000282.1:0-9633 GCF_054049755.1 Bradyrhizobium sp. P5_C11_2 | reverse complement strand
GCATACACACAACCGACAGGAAACCGGACTGCACCAGCGGATGGCGCGGCAATTTGGCGCGGACGAAAATCGCCTCGAGTTCCTCGCGCGAGACATTGGCGAAGGGATTGAATTTCAACCGCGCGCCGTCGTCCTCGACGACTGCAATGTCGGCGCGCGCACTGCCCTGGAAACGCTTGCGGCCGTTGATCCAGGCCGCGAACGGTTTCAGCGCACGCGCCAGCGGCTCCACTTTACGAATGCGGCAGCAGGCGTCGGGATCGGAGAACCAGAGGTCGCGGTCGGGATCATCGCGCGACAGCGTCTCCTCGGCCGGCTTGATCGAACGGACGTCCGTCAGGCCCAGCGTCGCGATCAGCGTGTCGCGATAGGCCAGCGTCTCCTCGAACAGCCAGCCGGTGTCGAGGAAGACCACCGGGATCGCCGGATCGACATCCGCCATCACCTTGAGCAGCGTCGCCGATTCCGTGCCGAAGGAGGACACCAACGCAAGCTTGTCGCGGCCGACCGTCTTCAGGGCCGCGGCGATGATCTCCGCGGGCGAGGCATCGCGCAGCGCGCGGTCGAGCTCCGCCGCCGAGGGCCGCTCAGAGAGCTTTGAAACCTGAGGTGCGACTGCGTTCACGTGCCGACACCCTCGGAGTGCCGCAGCTGCATGCGCCGGTGCAGCGCGGTGATCCGGCCGTCGCCGGTCGGCTGGTAGAACACCGAATAGCGCTTCGCGGTCTGCATGAAGGCTTCCGCGTCGGCCTGCTTCTTGACCTCGAAGGCATCGAAGCCGGCGCGCAGCATGAACACGAACTGGTCGCGCAGCACCTGGCCGGTGGCCCGCAGCTCGCCACGATAATTGTAGCGCTCGCGCAGCAGCCGCGCCTGGCTGTAGGCACGTCCGTCGCGGAAGCTCGGGAACACCAGCGCGACGACGGCAATCTTGCCGAGATGAGGCACGAGCTCGGCGATGTCGCGATTGTTCGGCCAGATCACGCCGATTTTGCCGCCGCGCTTGAGCAACGCTTCCGCGTCGGCCAAAAAGCGCTCAGCCGGTACCAGGATGTCGCCGCCCTCGGGCAGCGGCGTGTCGACGGCGAGCTTGACGAAGCTGTCGTCGGCGATCTTTCCGCCGTTAACGAGTGGCATAGACGCGCTCCTTGAAGGGTTCGACGCCGAGGCGCTTCACGGTGTCGACGAACAGCTCCTCCGGCCGCTCGCGCAGCGCGAGATAGGCTTCCACGATATCCTCGATGACGTCCGCGACCTCGTCGAACTTGACGCCGGGGCCGATCAGATTGCCGAGCGCGGCACTCTCGTCGGCACGGCCGCCGATCGTGATCTGGTAGACCTCCTCGCCGTTCTTCTCGACGCCGAGAATGCCGATATGGCCGACATGGTGATGGCCGCAGGCGTTGATGCAGCCGGAGATGTTGATGTGGAGACGGCCGATCAGGTTGGCCAGCTCGTGGTTGGCGAACCGCCGCGTCAATTCCTGAGCGATCGGGATCGAGCGCGCATTTGCCAGCGAGCAATAGTCGAGACCCGGGCAGGCGATGATGTCGGTGATCAGGTTGACGTTCGGCGTGGCGAGCCCGAGCTTGTCGAGCGCCTTCCACAGCGCCGGCAGGTCGCGCTTGGCGACGTGCGGCAGCGCGAGGTTCTGCTCGTGGCCGACGCGGATCTCACCGAAGGAATATTTGTCGGCGAGATCGGCGAGYGCATCCATCTGCTCGGCCGTGGCATCGCCGGGAGGCGCTCCGATCGGCTTCAGCGAGATCGTGACGATGGAATAGCCGGGGTTCTTGTGCGCGGCGACCGAGTTCTTGCGCCAGGCCTCGAAGCCGGGATCAGCCGCGGCCTGCCGCAGCTCGTCCGGCATGTGCGGCAGCTTCTCGTAAGCGGGATAGATGAAGCGCGAGCGGATGTCCTCGATCACCTCGTCGTCGATCTGGAGCGAGGAATTGCGGATTTGCTGCCACTCTTCCTCGACCTCGCGCGAGAATTTCTCGATGCCGAGCTCGTGCACCAAAATCTTGATGCGCGCCTTGTAGATGTTGTCGCGGCGTCCATACTGGTTGTAGACGCGCAGGATGGCCTCGATATAGCTGAGCAGATCACGGCCATGGACGAAGTGCTTGATGGTCTTGCCGATGAACGGCGTGCGGCCGAGACCGCCGCCGACCAGCACCTCGAAGCCGGTCTCGCCCTTCTCGTTCTTGATCAGACGCAGGCCGATGTCGTGAACCTTGATCGCGGCGCGGTCGTGGTCCGACGCGGTGATCGCGATCTTGAACTTGCGCGGCAGGAACGAGAATTCCGGATGCAGCGTGGTGTGCTGGCGGATCAGCTCCGACCAGATGCGGGGATCCTCGATCTCGCCGGGCGCGACGCCGGCCCACTGGTCCGAGGTGACGTTGCGCATGTTGTTGCCGGAGGTCTGCATCGCATGGATGCCGACCTCGGCGAGATCGGCGAGCGCATCCGGCAGGTCCGACAGCTTGATCCAGTTGAACTGGATGTTCTGCCGCGTGGTGAAATGGCCGTAGCCGCGGTCATATTTGCGCGCGACATGGGCAAGCGCCCGCAACTGGTTCGACGCCAGCGTCCCGTAGGGGATCGCGACGCGGAACATGTAGGCGTGCAGCTGAAGATAGACGCCGTTCTGCAGGCGCAGCATCTTGAATTCGTCTTCGGTGAGCTCGCCCGAGAGGCGGCGCTGCACCTGGTCGCGGAATTCCGAGACGCGCTCATTGACCAGCGTGCGGTCGATTTCGTCGTAAGCGTACATGATTGAAGTGCCTTACAGCTCGACCTGCGATCAGACCGGCAAGTCGATTGTCACGCCATCGCGGCGGATCTGCTCGCGCAGATTGCCGGGCAGGATCTTGCCGGCTTCGTCGACCTGCACCGGTGCGATATAGGGACCGATGGCGCCGACGTCATCGGCAACGGCTTCGGCGAGCAACGCTTTTGCCTCGTCGGAGTTTTTCACGATCGCGGCGTCCGCCAGGTCCGCCGACCAGCCCTTGGCAGCGGTGCGGTAGACGACAACGCCATCCCAGGTGCGGTTCGCCGTCACCACGGAGGAACCGTTGATTTTGAGTTTCTGTTGCAGAGGAGAGGTCATTCGGCAGCATCCAGCAGGTCAGAGATGATTTGTTTGGGTGTTTCGCGGCGAAGCGAGCCGGCATGCCGGACCACGTCGCCGATGATGAGAATGGCGGGACCGCCATGGGTCCGCCGCACCAGCTCGGGCAGGTCGCGCAGCGTGCCGATCGCGCCCTGCGCATCGGGACGCGTGACGCGCGCGAACACGCCGACCGGCGTTTCCGGCGAGCGGCCGGCGGCGAACAGGCCGGCACGCACGGCGGGTGCCGCGGTCATGCCCATGTAGACCACGACGGTCATTTTGGTGTCGGTCAGCGTCGACCAGTCCACGGCTTCCGCATCGCGCGCCTTGTGCGCGGTGAGGAAGGTGATACGGGTCGCCTCGTGACGGTAGGTCAGCGGCACCTCGAAATCGGCGGCGCCGCCGAGGCCTGCGGTGATGCCGGGAATGATCGAATAGGGGACGCCGGCCGTGCGCAAGGCTTCAATCTCTTCGCCGCCGCGGCCGAACACGAAGGGATCGCCGCCCTTCAGCCGCACCACGCGCTGGCCGGCTTGCGCCGCCTCGATCATGCGCTTGTTGATGGCGTCCTGGCCGATGCCGGGCTTGCCGACGCGGCGGCCGACCGGAACGCGCGTGGTGTCGCGGCGGATGCGGTCGAGAATTTCCGGCGAGACCAGCTCGTCATGAAAGACGATGTCGGCATCCTGCAATGCGCGCAGCGCCTTGATGGTCAGCAGATCGGGATCGCCGGGGCCGGCGCCGACCAGCGTGACGGAGCCTTCCGGCTTGTCGTCGCGCGCGAACGCGGACGGATCGGAAATCGTCTTCAGCGCCGCTTCGGCCTCGCCCTTGCGGCCGGCGAGCACGGCGGCCCCGATCGGGCCGTCGATGACGCGTTCCCAGAAACGGCGGCGCAGCGGAAACTCGGCGATACGCTCGTTGATGGATTTGCGGAAGCCGCCGATGAACTCGGCGAGCTCGCCGATGCGGGCCGGCAGCAGCGCCTCGATCTTCTCGCGAACGCGCCGCGCCACCACCGGTGAGGTGCCGCCGGTGCCGACCGCGACCACGACGTCGCCGCGATCGACGATCGCCGGGAAGATGAAGCTGGAATGGTCGAGATCATCCATAACGTTGACCGGCAGGCCCAAAGCCTTGGCGCGTACCGACATCGCAACACCGACATCGCCGGCACCGGCGCAGACGATCGCGATCACGCCGGAAAGGTCGGCGGTCAGCGGATCGCCATCGGCAAGCGCAATCTGCGCCGTGTCATCAGATCCGAGGCCGAGATCACGATTGCCGTCGATCGCATGCACGCGAAGGCGCGCGCCGGCAGCCGCGAGCACGCGCAGCTTGGCGCGCAAAAGCTCGCCCGCGCCGATGAGGACCACCGGACCGGCCTTGAGATCGAGGAACACCGGCAAGAACCGCATGCGATACTCGCTTCCCCCACATACGGGGTTGACTGGAATTATTTTCTATATATGTCTCGTTTCGAGCGCGCAAAGAGAAAATTTTTTCTTCTCTCCCGCGCTGCAACTATAGAATTTTCGCCTCCAAACGCAAAGTGGCAGAGATGCATCTTCTCAAGGACGATTCCGCTGCTGATCGACTGAGCAGCCCCGCGCTCACCGGACGCGTGCGCGCGCAAGAATTTTCTGCTGAACTTGCCCCCAGCATGGACCATCTCGACCAGCTCGAAGCGCAGAGCATCTACATCTTCCGCGAGGCCTTTGCCCGGTTGAAGAAGATCGCGCTGCTGTGGTCGCTCGGCAAGGACTCCAACGTCATGATCTGGCTGGCGCGCAAGGCCTTCTTCGGCCGCTTGCCGTTCCCGGCCCTCCATGTCGACACCGGCAAGAAGTTTCCGGAAATGTATCGCTTCCGCGATCATTACGGGAAGGAATGGGATCTCGACCTGCGTGTCGAGCCCTGCCCGCCCATCGATGCCGTCGACCCAACGCTGCCGCCGGCCGCCCGTTCCGCCGCGCGCAAGACCGAGGGCCTCAAGCTGGCGCTCGCCAAATACGGCTTTGACGGCCTGATCGCCGGCATCCGCCGCGACGAGGAGGCGACGCGTGCCAAGGAGCGCGTGTTCTCGCCGCGCGGGCTCGAAGGCAATTGGGACGTGCGCGACCAGCCGCCGGAGTTCTGGGACCATTTCAACGCCTCGCCGCCGCAGGGCGCGCATTTGCGCATCCATCCGATCCTGCATTGGACCGAGGCCGACATCTGGGCCTACACCAAGCGCGAGAACATCCCGATCATCCCGCTGTATCTCGCCAAGGACGGCAAGCGCTATCGCTCGCTGGGTGATCAGGACATCACCAATCCGGTCGCTTCGACCGCATCGACCATCGACGAGATCCTGGTCGAGCTCGAGCAGACCAAGGTGCCGGAGCGCGCCGGGCGCGCGCTCGACCACGAGACCGAGGACGCTTTCGAGCGCCTGCGCGTCGCCGGCTATCTCTGATCCCAAGGACCTGATTCAAGGACCTGATCTCAAGGACGCAACGCGGCTATGAACATGATCGTCCCCACGGCTTCGCCCGCCACCCCGAACGGCACGACGCGGCCGCAAGTCCGCATCGTCATCGTCGGCCATGTCGACCACGGCAAGTCGACGCTGGTTGGCCGCCTTTTGCATGAGACCGGCAGCCTGCCCGACGGCAAGCTCGACATGCTCAAAGCCGTCAGCGCACGGCGCGGCATGCCGTTCGAATGGTCGTTCCTGCTCGACGCGCTCCAGACCGAGCGCGACCAGGGCATCACCATCGACACCACGCAGATCCGCTTCCGCACCAATTCGCGCGACATCGTCCTGATCGACGCGCCCGGCCATGCCGAATTCCTGCGCAACATGATCACCGGCGCCTCGCAGGCCGACGGCGCGGTGCTGATCATCGACGCGCTCGAGGGCGTGCGCGACCAGACAAGGCGGCACGGCTATCTGCTGCATCTGCTCGGCGTGAAGCAGGTCGCGATCGTCGTCAACAAGATGGACCGCGTCGACTTCTCCGCGGAGCGTTTCAGGGAGATCAGCGACGAGATCTCGGCGCATTTGCAAGGCCTCGGCGTAAAGCCAACGGCGGTGATCCCGATCTCGGCCCGTGATGGCGACGGCGTCGCCGAGCGCACCGACCGCATCGGCTGGTACAAGGGCCCGACCGTGGTCGAGGCGCTCGACCGGCTCGAGCCGGCGCGCCCGCTGGAAGCGCTGGCGCTGCGGCTGCCGGTGCAGGCGATCTACAAGTTCGACGACCGCCGCATCGTCGCGGGCCGCATCGAATCCGGCAGCCTGGTTGCCGGCGACGAGATCGTGATCATGCCGGCCGGCAAGATCGCCAGGATCAAGACGGTCGAGAGCTGGCCGGTGACGCCGGTGGCCGGACCTCAGGGCGCGGGCCGCTCGGTCGGCATCACGCTCGACCGCGAATTGTTCATCGAACGCGGCGACATCATCGCGCACACGGCCGCCGCCCCGCGCGAGACGCGCCGGCTGCGCGCGCGGATCTTCTGGCTGCACGACAAGCCGCTCGCCAAGGGCGACCAGCTGCTGGTGCGCAGCGGCCCGAAGGAAAGCCGCGCCACCGTGGTCGCGATCGAGAAGGCCGTCGATCCCGGCGAGCTCTCGAGCATCGAGAACAAGGCGATCGGCCGCAACCATGTCGGCGAGATCGACATCTCGCTCTCCAGTCCAATCGCAGCCGATCCCTACACCGAAAATCCGCGCACCGGCCGCCTCGTGATCGAGGTGTCCGGCCGCATCGCCGGCGGCGGTCTGGTGCTGTCGGTCGATGCCGGCCAGCGCGCCGTTCCCGTCGACATCGTGCCGGTGGAATCCGCGCTGCGGCCCGACGAACGCTCGGCGCGCTACCGCCACAACGGCGCGGTGGTCTGGCTCACGGGCCTGCCGGCTTCGGGCAAGTCGACGCTGGCGAAGGCGCTGGAGCGGCGGCTGTTCACCAATGGCGGCTCGCCGATCCTGCTCGATGGCGACACGCTGCGGGCCGGCCTCAACAGCGATCTCGGCTTCTCCGCCGCCGATCGCAGCGAGAACATCCGCAGGCTCGCCGAGGTCGCCACGCACCTCGCCCGTAACGGCCACATCGCGATCGTCGCCGCGGTTTCGCCGGCGCGCGAGGACCGCGCCACCGCGCGCCGCATCGCCGACACCACGTTCCGCGAGATCCACGTCGCAACGCCCGCGCAAGTGTGCGAGGAGCGCGACCCCAAGGGCCATTACAAGAAGGCCCGCGCCGGCGCGCTGGCGTCGTTCACCGGCATCGGCAACGACTACGAGAGGCCCGAGGCCGCCGAACTCGTGATCGACACCTCGACGCGAACGGTTGCCGAGGCGGCCGATGAGATCGAACAGATGCTGAAAGCGACCGGCGTGCTGTTCGACGAGCTGGTGGATCTCGCCGCAAATATTTGAGGCGCCGATTATCGCGCCACATCATCGGTGTCGTCCCGGCGAAGGCCGGGACCCATACCACGTGATCTTTCGGTGGGGATGAGGTGCGAGTCCCGGACTACTAATCTTCGCCAAACTACTTCCTGTGGTTATGCGTCCCGGCCTTCGCCGGGACGACGCCGGGGAGAGATCGCGCCCATTGCTTTGGCATTTGACGCCAGATGCCGTCCTCGCCGGCCCGCCCACCTCGCCTTGACATTTTGACAGGCGTCGGGGGCCTTCTCACGGCCCCGATTTTGAGGCTAATAGGACCCTGAAAGCTGCCCTTTGCGGGCGCATTTTGCTGCTGTCGGGTCAAAAGCAGCCAAAAACAGCCATTTCCAACAAGAAAGCCCATCATGAAACGCGTCGACGCCCACGGACTGAAGATCGCCCCCGTCCTGTTCGATTTCATCGCCAAGGAAGCGGCCCCGAAGACGGGAATCGCGCCCGACGCGTTCTGGGCCGGGCTCGCCGCCATCATCCGGGATCTCGGACCGAAGAACCGCGCGCTGCTCGCGGTCCGCGACACGCTGCAGACCAAGATCGACGACTGGCACCGCGCCAGCAAGGGCAAGCCGTTCGACATCAACGCCTATACCGCCTTCCTGAAGGAGATCGGCTATCTCCTGCCCGAGCCGGCGACGCAGACCGTCGAGACCGCCAATGTTGATGAAGAAATCGGCAAGATCTGCGGGCCGCAGCTCGTCGTGCCCCTCACCAACGCACGCTACGCGCTGAACGCGGCGAATGCGCGCTGGGGCTCGCTCTATGACGCCTTCTACGGCACCGACGCGATCCCGCATGATGCGGGCGACGCCGGCAAGGGCTACAACAAGGCACGCGGCGACAAGGTGATCGCCAAGGCCAAGGCGTTCCTCGATGCCGCCGTGCCGCTCGCGACCGGCAGCCACACCGACGTCACCGCCTATAGCGTGGTCGCCGGCCAGCTCGCGGTGAAGCTGAAGAGCGGCAACGCCACCGCGCTGAAGAACGCCGCGCAGTTCGCGGGCTTCCAGGGCGATGCCGCCGCGCCCTCCGCCGTGCTGCTCGTCAACAACGGCCTGCACGTCGAGGTCAGGATCGACCGCAGCAACATCATCGGCAAGGACGATCCGGCCGGCGTCGCCGATATGCTCATGGAGTCCGCGGTCTCGACCATCCTCGACATGGAGGACTCGGTCGCGGCGGTCGATGCCGAGGACAAGGTGCTGGTCTACCGCAACACGCTCGGCCTGATGAACGGCACGCTGTCGGCCGATTTCGAGAAGGGCGGCAAGACGCTGACGCGCGCGCTCAACAGTGACCGCAGCTACAAGACGCCGGACGGCAAGGGCGAGGTCAAGCTGCACGGCCGCAGCCTGCTGCTGATGCGCAATGTCGGCCATCACATGTTCACCGACGCGGTGCTGGACGAGAAGGGCGAGGAGATTCCGGAGGGCCTGCTCGACGCCGCCGTCTCGGGCCTGCTTGCGATCCATGACCTCAAAGGCAATTCCAAGGTCAGGAACAGCCGCACCGGATCTGCCTATATCGTCAAGCCGAAGATGCACGGCCCCGACGAGGTGTCGCTGACCTGCGAGATCTTCGACCGCGTCGAGAAGATGCTGGGGCTTGCCGAGAACACCATGAAGGTCGGCATCATGGACGAGGAGCGGCGCACCACCGTCAACCTCAAGGCCTGCATCCAGCGCGCCTCCAAGCGCATCATGTTCATCAACACCGGCTTCCTCGACCGCACCGGCGACGAGATCCACACCTCGATGGAAGYGGGGCCGATGATCCGCAAGAACGAGATGAAGGCGCAAGCCTGGATCAAGGCCTATGAGGACTGGAACGTCGACATGGGCCTGATCGACGGCCTGCCCGGCCACGCCCAGATCGGCAAGGGCATGTGGGCCGCGCCCGACAAGATGGCGGACATGCTTGCGCAGAAGCTTGCCCATCCGCAGGCCGGCGCCACCACCGCCTGGGTGCCGTCGCCGACCGCAGCGACGCTGCACGCGCTGCACTACCACCAGGTCAACGTGATCGCGCGGCAGCAGGAGCTTGCCAAGGGCGGCCCGCGCGC